>CALMOL010000185.1:440-16699 GCA_937871685.1 uncultured Verrucomicrobiota bacterium | reverse complement strand
GCGCGTGCCGCTGGATTACAATGGCTCGCCCATCGCGGGGGCGCCGAGCCAGACGGACCTCATCGCCCGCGTGCTGCAGGCTGGCGGGGCGCGCCCGGCCCCGCCGCCTCCAGTGGCGGCCGCACCGTTCGCCGTGCCCCCGCCTTCGCCCGTGGCCCCCGCTGCGCCAACCCAGCCTGCCGCCACGCTGGTCGTCGCCGCCTCGGCGCTCCCGACCACCCCCGGCTGGCACCGCCGCGTCCGCCTGCCGGAGTTGCCCGGACCGCCCCAGCCGATCAAAGGCGTCAAATCCGGCTTCGATCCCGCGGCCGAGGAATGGGACCTCTTCCTCCCGCGCGGCTTCGACCCGAAAAGGCCAACCGGGCTCATCGTGTATGTGTCGCCTGCGCCCAATCCCGACATTCCCGAGCGCTACGTCGAGCTGTGGGACCAGCACGGCTTGGTCGTCATCGGCGCCTACCGCTCCGCGAACGAGCAACCCATCGACCGCCGCGCCGGCCTCGCCGTGAGCGCCCAGCTCGCGCTGCGGAAGCAATATGCCATCGACCCGCGGCGCGTCTTCGTGAGCGGCATGTCCGGCGGCGGCCGGATGTCCACGCGCCTGGGCCTGATGGTGCCGCAATACTTCAAGGGCGTGCTCGCCTTTTGCGGCGCGGACTACTACAAGGGCTATCCCGTCACGCAGAAGACTGCGCAGGGAAAGCGCGAGTGGCAGGGCCGCAACTGGTCCGCCATCCCCGACGGCCAGCAGCCCGCGCCCACCGCCGTCGTCCAGTCCCGCGCCGAAACGCGCTTTGTCCTGCTGAGCGGCCCGGAGGACACCGCCCGCAACCACGAGGACTGGGAGTCCGCCATGAAGTCCGACGGCTTCAAGACCCTGCTTGTGATGGAGCCCGGCCTCGGCCACGACTTCTGCTCGGTGGAATCCTACCGGCGGGGCCTGGAGTTCGTGCTCGGCCTGGCGAAATGACGTTGGCTCCAGTGAGGGGCTGTCCTCCGCGGGAGAGGGAAACCCTGGAAGCGTTCAGCATTCATCCAAATTCAGATGGATAGGCTCTGAGTCCAGACGAAAGGCATCTGAGTGCAGACAGATTTGGTCTGCGTTCAGATGACTTTCGTCTGCGTTCAGATGGGCCGGCATCTGACCGCAGACGAAGTTCGTCTGCACTCAGACCAAAACCATCTGCGGTCAGATCAAAGTCATCTGACCGCAGATGGGGAGGCATCTGACCGCAGACAAAGTCCTCTGAACGCAGATGCGGGGATATCTGACCGCAGACCAACTTGATCTGAGTGCAGATGACCTTCGTCTGAACGCAGATGAAAGTCGTCTGAACTCAGACGGACCCCCATCTGAACTCAGATGCCACCCCATCTGAGTTCAGATGGGAGGTCATCTGAACTTGGATCGGGATCATCCCGCGCCGGGAGCGGAGCGTTCAAGCCTGGAGAAGAATGGACTGAGGCAGTTCCGGCGTTGAGCGGACCCTGCCCAGGACGACGAGAAACGGGAGTGGCGCGGCCCGACCCGGCAGGCAAGCTGCCCCATGAACCTAGCGGGCATTCAACAATGGGTCTTCCCGGATGCCCGGGAGATCCCCAATCATCCCACGCTGCCGGTGGTCGTGTATAAGCGGCCCTTCGGCCCCGCGCCGGCGGGCGACCTCGCAGCTTTCTGGGAGAACCTTTTCCCGCGGCACGGCTGGCGGCCGGCGTGGCGCTACGGCGTGTATCCATTTCCACACTACCATTCCACGGCGCACGAGCTCCTCGGCGTATTCCGCGGCCACGCGAACATCCGGCTCGGCCACACCGCGGGCGTGACGGCCCACGTGGAGGCGGGTGACGTAATCGTGCTTCCGGCCGGCACCGGCCATCAGAACCTTGGCGCGAGCGACGACTTCCAGGTCGTGGGCGGCTACCCGGACGGCCAGCGGGCCGATCTCCTGCGCGGCCAGCCGGACGAGCGACCGGGTGCCGACGCCCGCATTCGCGCGGTGGCGCTTCCGAAGTCCGATCCCGTCCAGGGCAGGGGCGGTCCGCTGGTCGGCCTGTGGAAGCTGGGCTGATTCGAGGTGGACGGCGCGATCCCTCGCGCCGTCGCGGGCGCGCCAGCGCCGAAGATTGCCCGCTGCATCCTGGCTTTCTCGCTGCGCTCGATTCTAGGCGGCTTTGCCGCTGCTGACGGCGCAGGGATCGCGCCGTCCACCTCGGAAGCAAGCGCAGCGAAAACGCACTGGCACCGCGGAATGGCTTGCTCCGCTGGTGGCGGAGAGCCAGGAAGCCCTTCGCACAGCGAATTTTCGCGGATTTTGATTGCCTCGCGCGACCATCTTCCTACCGTGCCGCCTCTTTTCGCCGGGCGGCGCTTTTCCCCTGTGGCCGCCGGCGCACCAGAAGCGATTTCCCTTCTTTTATCCTCATGTCTCCCGTGCTCGCCGCGTTCTTCGACAACACCCCGATGACGGTCACGCTGCTGTGCGCGGTGCTTGGCCTCCTCGCCGCCGGCTGGCTCATCCGGGGCATCTTTGCGGCGCCCACGGGCAACGAGAAGATGAGGTTCATCGCGGGGGCGATCGAGCAGGGCGCCAAGGCTTACCTCGGCCGGCAGATCAGCACGATTTCGGTCATCGCGGTGGCGATCGCGGCGCTCGTTTTCTACTTCAAGGACGCCTACACCGCCGTGGGCTTCGTCATCGGCGCGATCTGCTCGATGGCCGCCGGCTTCATCGGCATGCGCATCGCCGTGATGGCGAACATCCGCACCGCCCAGGGCGCCACGGAAAGCCGCCGCGCGGCCATGCGGGTGGCCTTCAACGGCGGCGCGGTCACCGGCCTGCTCGTCGTGGGTCTCGCGCTCCTCTCGGTGGCAATCTTCTACCTCGCCGTGGACGGCATGGTCGGGCAGAAGAAGGCGATTGATTCTCTCATCGGCCTCGCGCTCGGCGCTTCGCTCATTTCGGTGTTCGCCCGGCTCGGCGGCGGCATCTACACGAAGGCGGCCGACGTGGGCGCGGATCTCGTGGGCAAGGTCGAGCAAAACCTCAACGAGGATGACCCCCGCAACCCCGCCACCGTGGCCGACAACGTGGGCGACAACGTGGGCGACTGCGCCGGCATGGCGGCCGACGTCTTCGAGACCTACGCCGTGTCGCTGATCGGCGCGGTGCTCATCGGCTTCCTCACCGCCGCCTCCGGCGCGCAGATGAACGCGGTGGTGCTGCCGTTCCTCCTGGGTGGCATCTCCATCGTCACGTCTATCGTGGGCATCGTGATGGTGAACGCCGTGAACGGCTCGCCTTCGACCCTGCTCATGGGCTCCGTGGCGGTTTCGTCGGCTCTCTCCGCCGTGGCTTACTGGCCGGCGATTCACTACCTTTTCCCGCAGCCGGTGGTAATCGCGGGGGCTACGCGCACGCCAGGCGGCCTGTTTGTCTGCGCGCTGGTCGGGCTGGTGCTGACTTTCATCGTGGTGCTGATCACGAACTACTACACCTCCACCGAGTATTCCCCGGTGCGGAAGATCGCCGAGGCGTCGAAGACCGGCCACGCCACCAACATCATCGCCGGCCTCGCCATCGGCATGCAGGCCACGGCCCTGCCGGTGCTCTTCATCGGCGCCTCGATCCTGCTTTCCTACAACTTTGGCGGCCTTTACGGCGTGGCGGTCGCGGCGATGTCGATGCTCTCCATGGCCGGCATCATCGTTTCGCTCGACGCCTTCGGCCCCATCACCGACAACGCCGGCGGCGTGGCCGTGATGAGCGAGATGCCCGAGAGCGTGCGCAAGACCACCGACGAGTTGGACGCCGTCGGCAACACCATGAAGGCCGTGACCAAGGGCTATGCCATCGCCTCGGCCGGACTGGCCGCGCTGGTGCTCTTCGGCTCCTACGTCGAGGAATTGAAGGCGCATCTCGGCCGTGCGCTGGTGTTCTCCTTGGAAGACCCGCTGATTCTCATCGGCCTGTTCATCGGCGGCCTGCTGCCGTTCCTGTTCTCGGCGTTCTCCATGAGCGCGGTGGGCCGCGCGGCCGGCGCGGTGGTAGAGGAAGTCCGCCGCCAGATCAAGGCGAAGCCGGGCATTCTCACCGGCGCGGACACGCCCGAATACGGCACCTGCGTGGACATCGTGACGAAGGCCGCGCTCCGCGAGATGATCGTGCCGTCGCTGCTCCCCGTGCTCGCCGTGCTCATCGTGGCTGCCGTGCCCGCGCTCGGGGCCAAATGCCTCGGCGGCATGCTGGTGGGCACCATCGTCACCGGCCTGTTCATGGGCATTGCGATGACTTCCTCCGGCGGCGCGTGGGACAATGCGAAAAAATACATCGAGGAAGGCAATCTCGGCGGCAAGGGCTCCGAGGCGCACAAGGCCGCCGTCACCGGCGACACCGTGGGCGACCCCTACAAGGACACCAGCGGCCCGGCCATCAACCCGATGATCAAGGTGGTCAACGTGGTGGCGATCCTCGTGATCCCGATCTTCTTCAAGTAGAGCGGCGCGGCCCTCGCCGCTCAGGCTGCGTTTGAGAAGCAAGCCTGCGCAGCCGCTCGATGAAGGCCAAGTCGAGCATGCGCCATGCGCGCGGCCCACGCGATCGGCGCGCGTGGGGACGGCGTCACGGCCACGGTCAGCGTCAAGCGGTGCGCCTGCACGCCCAAGATCGCCTCTCGGTCCCGGCGAGCACCATCTCTCGCTTCGGGCGCCTACACGGCGACGCCTGCTGTGAAATCGGTTTACTCTCGCGAGATCGGCTGCGGACCGTGCCAAAACCTTCGGATTCGCCGCGCCTACTGTGAAAGAGGCATTTCGTTTCACGCAAAGCGTCGCACGCCTCTTAGGAACATTGAGCGATCAGCGCGGTCCCAGTCCACGCTCCTGGGACCGGCGGCTGGTTGCTCAAGGTTCCTCAACGGCGTGCGAGGGCACGACGCTTCGTGCCCGCCCGCTTCTCTGCAAGTTCCCCTTTGGCTTCGCCACTCAGGGCTTTGGAGTCACCGAGATCGGCAGATCGTCGATGAAGATTGCCCCCAGATTGGCGGACGAGGGAGCGCCGCCGATCCCTCCCGGCGCCAGCGTCCACTTTTGCTTGAGGGCCACGTCCCCGGTGAAGTAGAACTGCACGATCCCGTTGTAGCTGGGCGCGGGGCGGGCGAGGACGTGCGAGGCCGAGGTGCCGCCGAAGGCCAGGGAGGTCAACGTGACGGTGACGTCGCGCGCATATTCCGCCGTGACGGGCACCAGCACGGTCAGAAGGCGCCACCGCGAGTCCGGCACCGTGATGGTCACCGCTGGGCTATCGACGTCGGCGGTCGGGAAAACCAGCGAGCAATGCTGCAGGGGGACGGTGGCCGTCACCCCGAAGCCACTCACGTCGTAGCCGAAGCCCGAGGTGTAGCCCGCGCCGTCAAATCGCGTCCAGCCGGCGGTGATCAAGTCGGCCGCGGTCGTGATGGTATAGCCCGAGGGCACCGAGCGCAGTTCCAGCAGGTCGGGCTGGTTGGGGCCGCCGGTCGTCTGGGAGGGGTTGAACAGCGCCCACGCCCGCGAGCCGATGTCCGTGCGCAGCAGCGTGCCGATGTGCTCAAAGCCCGCCACCAACTGCGTGGGGAACTGGCGCGCGCCGGCCACCGGGTCGGCCTCCACCACGGGCATCGGGAACATGCCGGGGCTAGCCAGCACCATCCCGCCCTTGATCACGCGAGGGGTGCGATTCGTGAAGTTGTCGGCCAGCGGCACCAGCGACACGATGTGGGAGAAGGCGGACTTGCTCGTTCCAGTCACCGCGCGCACCGCGAAGAAGCGGCGCGAGCCGGCCGGCAAGCTGCCGACGTTCGCGCTCGGAGTGGAGGAGGCGGACACGGAAACCAACTGGTCCAGATTGGAGGCCGTCGCGCCGTGATAGACCTCGTAGGAGGTGGCACCGGACACAGCCGCCCAGGCCAGGTCGATGCTGCCGTTGCCGTTGAGCGCACCGCGCAGGTCCAGTGGGGCCTGGGTGGCGCCCGCCGGGGCCAGGCCGTGCCCGGCCAGGGTGATGATGCCCTCCTTTGGGGAAAGAGTGCCGGTTCCCTCGTAGAGCTTCATCGCGTCGGCGCCGGCGAGGTGCCAGCGGTGGAGACCGCCATGCGAGCCCTCATCGTTCGCGTAAACGTATCGTTCCTGATTCCCCGTCGTCATGACGGCCGAGGAGGGCGCGCCGCAGCCGGCCAACGAGACGTCCAGGTCGAGGCCAATGCCGAAGGGGCTCACCAGGGCGGCGCCGCTGTAGGTGCCAAACTGACCGACAAAAAGCCCTTCGTCGTAGAAGTGAATCCACTGATCGGCCTGGGCAGCCGAGCCATGGTAGAACTCGCCCCGGACCCCGTAAACCATGTGGCTTCCCGCGGTCATGATCTCAAAGGCGCCGTTGAAAAGGGTCTCGAAAGAACCAATGCCATTGGGCGGGCCGAATCCTCGGTCGGGCACGGCGGGGGAGAAAAGACTGCGGAAGCTGGTTGGATCTTCGCTCTGGCTGCCAACGGTGCCGACGTGCAGGCCCGGATTGCCGCTTGTATCGAAGACCACCAGGCGGCCCGAGGGCAGCAGCGGCAGCGAAGCGTTGCCCGGCCAGATCGGGGTTTGGGTGGTGATCGGGGTGCTGCCCAGGAACACCGAGGAACCTTCGTTGCTAAACCGTCCCGTGAGGAAGTTGAAGGTCCCGCCCCAGCTCGGGTTGAGATCGCCGCCCGACGCCACTAAGCCCTGGAAAGGCAGGTAGCGGAACTCCTGCGTGCCCGAAGTCCCAGACTCGTAGCCAATCTGTAGCCCGTAGCGCAGGCTGCCGTCGGCCTGGAGCTTGTAGGCGCGAGACTGCGGCTCGCCGGGGTGCACCTCTTTGTCGGAGATCACGATCCCGGTGTCGCGGGCCGGTCCCGTGGACGGGAGCTCCAGCAGCCCACAGCGCAGGTAGTAACCGTAGTCCTGCGTCTCGTTGGCCAACTGGGCCAGCGCGTAGGTGCGCTGGTTCGCGCCGCTGCCCAGCGTCACGACAGATCTGAAACCAAGGACGACGCCCTCAGAAAATGAGGGATCCGGGTGGTTGGTTTGGATTTGGAACTTGGCATCCAAGGCGGCGCCCCAGTTCTTCTTCAGCTTCCAGGACTGGTTGCCTCCCGGGGCCATCGGGTCGCCGGGCAACAGCGGCTTGCTGTAGTCCACCTCGAACTCCAGGTAGTCCCAGAACACGCTTGCCGAATTGTTCTTGTTCACCGCTACGCTGGCACTGGCGACCAGGAAAGCCACCTGCTCGATGGCGGCTAGCGAAGACGAGACATGGATGAGGCGCGAGGTGCCGCCATACTGCGGCGCACCGTCGGCCACCCAGAACGAGCCGTCGGGCATCGCCGTCAGCATGGTGGCTGGCTTGTAAGGCCAGCGCGGCCCGGGCTGGAAGGGGAGATGAAACTGGAACTTGTCGAGCGCCGCGTCCGGCCCGTTCAGCCGATAGCCGCCCGCCACGCCGTAAGCCGCCGGCGAGAGCGGCGTGCCCTGCGCGCTGAAGCGCAGCACCTGCTGGGCGGGATCGCCCGCGGCGATCAGCAACGAGTTATCCACCGGCGAAACGCTCAGCGCCAGGGGGAAAGCCACCGTGCTGATCGTGGTGAGAAGGGGCACCGCACTCCCAGAATTGATGGTCGAGGCCCGGCCCACTTGGTAGCAATAGACTTGGTAGGCGCTGCCGGATTTGCCAATGATCCAGAGCTGGTCCTGAGGGCTCTGGATTTTGAAGGCGATGCGCTCGGGGGCCGTCACCGTCAGGCTCTTGAGCAGCGCACCGGTCTTTTTGTTCAGCAGATCCACCCGGTTGGCATCGCGCCGCGCCACGGCGAGCACGCCGTCGGCGTCCCGCTGCACGGCCAGGCCGGTGATCGCCTTGGGTGCGGACGACGTGTCCACGGACGCACAGGAGATCGTCGTGCTCGTCAAGGTGGGATGGGCGGGGAAGGTCAGCGGCGTGCCGGCGGGAAAATCCTGCACCTGCTCGTTCGCGAGCGTCCAGGCCCGCACATGGGTGCCCAAGTTCGCGTCACCGGCCTGGCTGCCGGCGTAGAGCCACTCGTCATCGGTCGCCAGCGCGCCGTAGAAGGCGTGGAAACCCAGGGCATACAGCGGCGCGAAGATCTGCGCGGTCTGCGGACTGGCCGTCGAGAAGCGGAACACCTGCGCGCCACCCTCCGCCGAGCCGTTGGTGAAATACACGCGGGTCTCCGCGCCCACTTGGGCGTAGCAGGCGTCCACGGCCACGTTGTTGTGCGGGTTGGAGTAAACCTGCCCCGTGAAGTTGGCGCCGGTGTTGCCGATGACGCCTTCCCACACGTAGCGCACGTTGTTGGCCAGCACCCGCACGATGTAGGAGCCCCCGACGGACCGCGGGGCACCCGCGTCGTCCTTCCCATCCCACGCGGCCGTGTGGGTGCCCGACTCGAAGCGCACACCACGCCAGAGCGTGCGCACCAGCTTGCCGGAGCTGGCCTCGTAAACGGCGGCGCTGGTGCGGTAATCAGCATCCAGCTTGAACTGGAAGGAAAGCGGAGGCGTCGGCGTGCCCTGCGCCATCGCCAGCAGCGGCACCAGTGAGATCAACCAGACAACCAGCAAACGGAAAGCAAAGGAGATCAACATGCGCCCCGCATATCATGCCCGCCTGACCAAGCAAAGACTTTTTTGGAGGCGCGTCGGAAATTTTTCCGAGCCATTGCGGCGGGCGCACTTCTCGGGTGAAGGCCCTGCCCATATGCATCAGGAGGCACCAGTGCTCGCGGCTTGATTTCGTCACGCGGCAGGACCGGCCGCGCCGCCGCGAATCGCCCCCGCCGCGCTAGCTTGTGCCAGGCGACCGGCCTCCAAGATGGCGAGCCGCGGATGCGCGGCGGTCACCGTCTTCCCGCTCCCACCAGCTCCGGCTTCGCGCCGCCCTTGGGGTCCATCGCCGGCGCGCCTGCGTCCTCGGGCGGCTTCGGCTCCAGCGGCGGCCCGCCGCCGCCGCGGTCCTCGCCGTTGTCCTCCGGCGTGAAGGGGTCGATGAAATGGTCCACCGCGATGAAAAGCGCCTTGGCGTGCCGCGCCACCGCGAAGGAAAGAAAGGGCGCCGGCCCCACGGTGAGCGCAAGCGTCGCGGGCAAGCTGAGGTCCAGCCACACCTCGATCGCCACGTAGGTCGTCAGCGCCACGAACACCACGGAAAAGAAGTTCACCACCCACAGCGCAAACAAAAAGTAGCCCGGCTCCCGCTCAAAGGCGTAGCCGCAGCGCGGGCACCCGTCGAGCGGCGTGAACCAGTCCATCACCGAGCGCGTCCGCCGCAGCGGCACGAAGATCGGCGACCGCCCGCACACCGGGCAGCGCAGCCGCAGCGCCCGCGTCAAATAAACCCGCGCCAGGTGCCACGAGCGCGTGGGAACGGGAAGGGCGGGCACAGCGGAAAAGCCGAGAGGATGGAAGATGGCAGATGCCGCTCTGGTGGCACGGGGAAGCCTCGGCTTACGCGAGGCTGGCTCGACGAACGATCCGACCCGCGGTTCTCCACCATCTCGCCCACGCGCCACTCCGTCACCCGACGTTTTTTCCGACGCATGAATGGACGCGCGCCGCGTCCCGCCCATGTTCCGCCCGCACGGAACGCGCTGGCCCGGTCATGCGCTCCCTGCCATCCTCCATCTTCCATCCTCTCCGCCGTTCCGCCCCGCATGCCCGCCGACCTGCTCATCCCCAGCGTCCTTCCCGCCGCGGAGCCGGACGGATCGCTCGCGGGCGCGCTGGAGAAGCACTTCGGCTTCCGCGCCTTCCTTGACGCCCAGGAGGACGTGGTGCGCGCCATCCTCGGCGGCGAGGAGGTGCTCTGCGTGCTGCCCACCGGCGGCGGCAAGTCGCTCTGCTACCAGCTCCCAGCCTGCGTGCTGGAGGGCGTCACGGTGGTCGTCTCGCCCCTCATCGCCCTGATGAAGGACCAGGTGGATGCGTTGGAGCGCCGCGGCATCGCGGCCACGCTCGTCAATTCCACCCTTACCTTCGAGGAGCAGAAGGATCGCCTTCGCCGCCTCGCCGCGGGCGAGTTCAAGCTCATCTACATTGCCCCCGAGCGCTTTCGCTCGCGCGCATTCCTGGAAGCGTTGGGCAAGGCCACCATCGCGCTCTTCGCCATCGACGAGGCGCACTGCATCTCCCAATGGGGACACGACTTCCGCCCCGATTATTTCCGGCTTAACGAGTCCATCGAAAAGCTCGGCCGCCCGCAGGTGGCCGCGTTCACCGCCACCGCCACGCCGGAGGTGCGCAAGGACATCATCGAGCGCCTCGGCCTGGAGGAGCCGCGGATCTTCGTCTCCGGCTTCGCGCGGCCGAACCTCCGCCTGCTCGTCACCCACGCCGAGAACGACGGCCGCAAGTTCGACCGTCTGCGCGAGCTGACGCGCGAGCACAAGACCGGCATCATCTACTGCGCCACGCGCAAGAAGGTCGAGCTGGTCTTTGAGCAACTCCGCGAGTGGAAGGTCAAGGCCATCGCCTACCACGGCGGCATGGGCGAGGCCGAGCGTGACCTGGCGCAGGACGAGTTCATCTCGCGCCGCGCCGACGTGGCCGTGGCCACGAACGCCTTCGGGATGGGCATCGACCGCTCCGACACGCGCTTCGTGGCCCACTTCGAGGTGCCCGGCTCGCTGGAGGCTTACTACCAGGAGGCCGGCCGCGCCGGCCGCGACGGCGAGCCGGCCGTCTGCGAGCTTCTCTTCCAATACGCCGACACGCGCGTGCAGGAGTTCTTCATTGAGGGCGGCAACCCGCCCGCCGCGCTCATCCGGCAGATCTACGACACCTTGCGCGGCCTCGCCGACGACCAGCATGAGTTGCGCGCCCCGATCAAGGAGATCGCCGAGCGCGTCTCGGCCGGCGACCCGAAGCGCTCCAACGAGATGGCCGTTTCCTCGGCCCTCTCCATCCTCCACCGCCTCGGCGCGCTCGACCGCTTCGACGTGCCCGGCGAGCGCGTGCGCGGCACCCGCCTGATGCAGCCCGACGTGCGCGGCCGCGCCCTCGAGCTCGATGAGGCCGCGCTCTCCGAGAAGGAGCGCCGCGACCGCTCCAAGCTGCGCGCGATGCTCGACTTCGTCTATGCGCGCGATTGCCGCCAGCGCGTGATCCTGCGCTACTTCGGCGAGACCGATCCGCCCGGCTGCGGCTCCTGCGACAACTGCCAGGCCAGCGCCTCCGGCGAAAGCCGCCGCGGCACGGACGACGAATGGGTGCTCGCCCGCAAAGCCCTCTCCGGCGTGGCCCGCATGAGCGAGCGCGGTGCCGATGGCGAATGGCGCGGCCGCTTCGGCCGCGGCCGCGTGGTGAACTGCCTGCTCGGCTCCAAGTCCCAGGACATCGTCACCGCGCGCCTCGATCAGCTTTCCACCCACGGCCTCCTCAAGCATGAGGGCGCGAGCTTCCTCAACGAACTCTTCCGCGAGTTTCAGGACCGCGGCCTCATCGCCGTGAGCGACGGCCAGTATCCCCTCGTCACCCTCACCTCCGCCGGCGAGGAAGTGATGCGCGGCAAGGTGAACCCCGAGTTGCGCTGGCCCTCGCGCTCTCCGGGCTCGAATGGCCTCAAACCCGCCGGCGGCGGGCGCGGCACCTCCTCACGCACGAGTCGCGGGCGCGGCGGCGCGGCGCCGGAGTCTTCCAACCTCCCGCCCGTGGACGCCCGCCTGCTGGCTGCCCTGCGCGAGAAGCGCGACGAGTTCGCGCGCGAGGAAGGCGACAAGCCGCGCTACCTCATCTTCAACGACGAGACGCTCCAGGCCTTCGCCCGCTTCCGCCCGAAGACCACCGACGCCGGCCGCCGCATCCGCGGGGTGGGGGAATACAAGGCCGAGCGCTACCTCCCCGCCTTCATTGAGATCATCGCCCGCCACGGCGAATAGGGCATTTTCGATTCCGCCTGTCTCGCTGGCGGCGGCGGCGTGCGGAAGACTACTGGCCGCAGGCTTTGCCTTGCGTTCAGCTCCGCCGAGCCCTGGCAACGGCCAGGCCGGCAAGTCCGGCGGCCACCAGCGCCCAGGTGGACGGCTCGGGGATCGCACCGGTGGCATTCAGTGTGCCGAGAATGCGGAAGGTGGCGGTTCCCGCGCTGCCCCCATCGTATCTGAGCAGGTTCACGCTGAAGGTGGAATCCAGCGGAAGCTGGATGGAAAGCGCGGACCCGCTCTGCGTGAGGGAGCCGGCGGCCGTCGCCGCGTCGGCGAGAGAATTCGAGAACGCGGTGGTCCCGGCCGGATTGCCGATGACGTTCGCGCTGCGGTGCTCCACTCGGCCGCTGGGACCGAACGTGACGCCAGCGGGCGAGAACGAATAGTTCCCCGCGGACCCGGAAAGCGGCAGCGAAGTGCTGCCCAGGGTGGCCTGCTCCCCGCGGATGGCAAGCGTGGTCAAGGTCGACGAGCCAGGATAGCCGAAGGAGTAGTTGGCCGGCGAGTTGCCCAGGGTGCCGCCGTCGCCAGGGACATAGCTGCCGCCGTTCGCCGCGGTGAGATTGGCGGAAAGGATGGTGAAGGCCGTGGGGTTGAAGGCGTCGTTCAACTGCACGGTAATCGTCCCCGTCCACTGCGTGACGTCTGAGCCGGCCGCGGTCGTGGTGCCCGCCACCGTCCCATTGGCGTCGAGGTGGGTGGAGGTGACGCCGAGGGCGTTCTGGCCCGGCGTGAGCGTGAGCGTGGTGGTGACTTGCGCCTTGAGCGCGGAGGCGGCGGCGCAGCCGGACAGGACAGCCGAAAGGAAGAGGCGGTTCATGCGGGAGAGATCTCGATTATCGCCGCGCCGTCAAGCTACTTTGCTCGGCATTCAACACGCTTCCCCGGCGGCGTGCCCAAGCACCGGACCGCGGCCATCCCCCGCCCGCATCGGCTCGCGCCAGCGGCGCACAAATGAACGGAAAGCCATCTTAGTGTATCTAATACTTTATCATCCTGCGTCCAACTCCTAATCCCATGTTCGGCTTCCGCTTCATCAAAGTCCCGCCCACCCAGCACCTCATCCACTATTCCCGCGGCAAGATTCGGCGCTCGGGGAGGGGACTCGCGTTCTGGTATTTCGCGCCCTTCGCCACGCTCGTGAGCGTGCCCACCGGCTCCACGGAGATCCCGTTCATCTTCGAGGAAACCACCGGCGACTTCCAGACCGTCACGCTCCAGGGCACCGTCACCTACCAAGTGGCCGATCCCGCCCGCCTCGCACTCCTGCTCGATTTCACGCTGGCCCCGGACGGCGTGTCCTACCGCACCGAGGATCCAGATCAGCTCCCGCAGCGCGTGACCAACGCCGTCCAAGTCCTCGCCAAGGTCGAGCTCCAGTCGCGCCCGCTCAAGGATGCCCTGCGCGCCGCGGATGCCATCGCTACTTCCGTGCGCGTCGCCCTGGGCGCCTCGCCGGAGATCGCCGCCCTCGGCGTGGAGATCATCGGCCTCTCCGTGCTCGCGCTGAAGCCCACCCCCGAGACCGCCCGCGCCATCGAGGCCGAGACGCGCGAGGCCCTTCTTAAGAAGGCCGACGAGGCCACCTACGCGCGGCGCAATTCCGCCGTCGAGCAGGAGCGCTCCATCCGCGAAAACGAGCTCAAGACCGACCAGGTCGTGCAGGAGCGACAGCAAGCCCTCAAGGCGCAGGAGATGCAGTCGAAGATCGGCCTGGAGGAAAGCAAGCGGCAGCTCGTCTCCCTCGCCGCCGAGAACTCCCGCCAGCAATCCGAGGCCAAGGCCTACGCCGTGCGCTCTCTCTTCGAGGCCCTCGCCGGCGCCGATCCCAAGGTGCTCCAGGCCGTCGCCTCCTCCGGCATGGCCCCCGAGCAAATGATCGCCCAGGCCTTCCAGGAACTCTCCCAGCGCGCCGACAAGATCGGCCAGCTCAACATCACGCCCGACCTCCTCCAGGACCTTATCGCCAAGAAGAAATGAGCGTCGTCTCCACCGCCGAGCCGCGCTTCGTCCTCGTCACGCGCCGCACGCGCCTGCAGGAACTCGTCGCCCGCCACAACACCGTCGCCCAGGCCCGCTTCTACGTGGAGCACCTCGGCGCCCCCTTCGCCGTCTATGAAGAGGAGCACGAGACCTACCTTGCCGCCGTCCGCGAGGCGCGCGACACCTTCGGCCGCTTCGGCCGCGTCCACTCCCTCGACCGCGCCTTCCTGCCGAACTACGTCTTCGGACCCGAGGATCACGCCGCCGCCATCGGTCAGGACGGCCTCGTCGCCAACGCGCTCAAATACGTCGGCCGCCGCCCCCTGCTCGGCCTCACCCCCGGCCCCGACCGCTGGGACGGTCCGCTGCTCCCCTTCCGCGTCCCCGACCTGCCCGCCGCCATCCCGCGCCTGCTCGACCGCACCCTGCCCGTGCGCGCGCTCACCTTCGCTCGCGTCGCCCTCAACACCGGCGAGTCCCTCCTCGCCGTGAACGACCTCTTCCTCGGTGCGCGCACCCACGTCTCCGCGCGCTACGAGATCGAGAGCGGCGGCGAGCGCGCGAGCCACTCCTCCAGCGGCGTCATCGTCTCCACCGGCCTCGGCTCCACCGGCTGGCTGCGCTCCGTGCGCGCCGGCGCCGCCGCCATCGTCGGAAAGACCGCCCCGCCGCTTGAGTTGGCCTGGGACGATCCCGCCCTCGTCTTCTCCGTGCGCGAGCCCTTCCCGAGCCGCACCACCCAGGCGCGCCTCGTTTCCGGCCGCGTGTCGGCTGAGAGCCCCTTGGTCCTCACCTCCGCCATGGCCGAGGGCGGCGTCATCTTCTCCGACGGCATGGAATCCGACTTCCTCGCCTTCACCTCCGGCACCCGCGCCACCATCACCGCCCTGCCCGGCGCCGGCATGCTCTGGAGTCGCACTGCGTAAGAGAATAGCGCGACATCCACCGCATGCTGAAATCCGGCCATCATCGTCGGACAGAGCCGGACCAGCCGACTGCGGCCTCTCCAGCCGCCCTCACCTCCCACCGGCGCCGAGGCCACCTTCACCACGGCGTCGGTCTTCGACTGAAACTCTGCGCGCCACGCGACCGCGCGGTCTGCGTCCAGCTTGCCCAGTCGTTCGCGCAGGGCGGCGTCCACCCGGTCGGGCCAGTCCACCGCCAAGCGCTCCAGCGCCGCGTGGGCCGCCTTGTCCGCCTCGTCCGCCGCCCATTCGGCGTCGCGGAAGATCGTCTCCGAGTTCCACGCAAACCCGCATTGCGCCTCGAACTTCGCGCCCAGCGCCGCCCGCTTCTCTTCCGGCAACTCCTTTCTCTCCTGAATCATCAGCACCGCCAGCTTCACGCCTTGCTCGCGCTCCAAACGCTCCAGCAAGGCCACGATCACCTCGTCCAGTTCCACCCAAAAAATCGCGTCTAGCTTCTTGGCCACGCCCGCAAACATCCCGCGGATCATCTCAGCTTCTCGATCTCAACCGGGTCCGTCAGGCGCGGCCGCCACTTTGCGTAGAGATCCTCGAAGATGGCGAGTGAAGCGCGAGTCAACGCCGGGTCCTTCTCGCCGCGATCCAAGCCCTCCACCGCCCAGTCGTGGCGCGTCATCCACGCTTCGATCTCCTCGAAATATTCCGGCGGCGTTTGCATGGACGCGAGCATGCCGGCCGGGCGCCATCTCGCCAAGCCCCGCGAATTTTCAACCCGTCCCAAGCAGTGACTGCCACCCCGCCTCGACCTTCGCTTGGAGTTCCAACCCGCCAATCCCGCGCGTTCTGGCCACCCGGCCACTAGCTTGTCCAGTTCCTGGCGCGCCTTCTTTTCGGCTTGGTCCACCAGGGCCTCCCCCTTGCGGTAACGCGTCTCGATCTCCTCCGGTTCCTGCATCCAGCGTCCTCCGGTGATGCGCGAGCGATTGAGCGCGCGACATCCCATCCAACGATCGTGTCATGACCAGCTCCCAGCGGTCCAGCTCGGCTCGAGACTTCGGCGGAAACCTCATGGCGCCGGAGCAAGAACCGTGGTCAAGCGCGCGGCTCCGGCGGGGCCGGCGGCGGCACCGGGAAGCCGAGCTCCGCCAGCCGCGCGTCGATCTCCGCCCGCCACGCCCGCTCGTCCTCGTCGTCCAGCTTTTCGAGGCGCTCGGTCACCGCACGGTCCAGCCGCTCCGGCCACAGCTCGGCGAAGCGCTTACGCAGCGCGCGGTAGTGCTCTTCCGCCCGTTCCACCCCCGCCTCGCTCTCGCGGTAGTCCGCCTCCAGGTCGATCTTCCCGCCGGTCAGCAG
>CALMOL010000185.1:0-430 GCA_937871685.1 uncultured Verrucomicrobiota bacterium | reverse complement strand
TTCCCCCCCGATTCCCGCTCCTCCCGCTCCCGGACGTCCGCCGGCGCCTTCGCGATGAATTCCAGCACCTCGGCGACTTCCCGCAGTTGCCGCGGCGCCCGCGCCGCCGCGGCCCGCGCCATCACCAGCTCCAGCAGGTGCACCAGCCAGCGGATCTCCAGGCTGTTCACTAGGCGCCCCCTCACCTGCCCGCGGGCTTCCTCCAGCGCCGCCAACCCCTTCGGATCTTCCAGCCGCGGCTTCCATCGCGCGTAAAGCCTCTCAAACTCCCGGATCACCATTCGGATCCGCAGCACGTCCCCGTCCGCTGCCTCCTTATCGTGGGGCCGAGACATGAGGATAAAGAAATCCTTAAACTCCTCTTCGAATTCCGGCGGCGTCGTCATGGCGCGACCATGCAGGGTGAAAAAACTCGTGCCAAGAAAGAAAG
>CALMOL010000184.1 GCA_937871685.1 uncultured Verrucomicrobiota bacterium | reverse complement strand
GTTCCGAGGCCCCCGCCGCATGCTGCCGCGCGGGCCTCGGAACAGCCCCCGCTGGCTTCCCCGCCGGCCCACCCGCGGCGCGAGGCGGCATCGGATGCCGCGTCCGCTTCCGCGCTTCCCGCGCCCAAGCGCACGCGCGGCCGCGGTCATGCGGAAGTCGAGCCGCCCGTGCCCCGGCCCGCCGTGACCGCGCGCGACGTCATGTGGCGCGTGCTGGAGATCCACCGCCTCCTCAACGCGCGCCCCCGCCAGGCGCCCACCGCGCAAAACCTCGCCGACGAGGTGGGCACCTCCCTGCGCAACGTGCAGCGCGACATCGCCATGATGCGCCACACCTTCCGGCTGCCCATCGCTTCCAAGGGGCAGCGCGGCGGCTACTACTACACCCGCCGGGACGTCGAGTTTGGCGGCGCCACGGCTTCCGCCAGCGAGCTCGTGGCGCTGGCCATCGCGGCCCAGATGGTGCGCGCCTACGCGGGCACGCGCCTGGAGAACGGAGTGCGCGGCGCGCTGCAAAAGCTGCGCCTGGAAGCGCGCGCCGAGCACGCGCTGGACCTCGACCGCTTGGCGGACGTGCTCTCCTTCCGCGGCACGGGTTTCGACCTCATCACCGACCCGGGCCTCTTCGAGAAGCTGACCCTGGCCGCCCTCCAGCGCGAAGAGCTGCGCTTCTCCTACCAAGGCACCGAGGACCTCCAGCCGCGCGAGCGCACCGTCGAACCATGGCGCCTCTTCTGCGAGGACAACGCCTGGTATCTGCGCGCCTGGGATCCGGCGGTGGGCGACATCCGCCACTTCTGCCTGAGCCGCATGGAAGAGGTGCGCGCCACCGGCCGGCGCTTCGTGCGCACGCCCAAGCAGGAGAAGGCCGACGCCAAGTTCGATGACGCGCTCGGCGCCTTTGGCGGCGGGCCGCCGGTGCGCGTGGTGCTGCGCCTGCGGGGCCGGGCCGCCTGCTCGGTGCGCCGGCGCGTGTGGCACAAAAGCCAGAAGATTCGCGTGCTCGGCCCCCGGGAGACCGAGCTGGAGCTGCGCGTGGCGGACAACGCCGGCCTGCTCCATTTCGCGCTGCGCTGGGGCATGGACGCCCGGGTGCTGGAGCCGGCCAGCCTGCGCGAGAAGGTGCTCGAACACGCCCGCGGGATGCTCGCGCAGGGTTGAGCCCATCCACTTTTCTGACCCTGCCACGGGTCAGAAAAGTTACCCGATTTTGGGTTGGTTCGCCCTTGGCCTCGGGAGGCTCGAAAGCGCCAAGCAAGGCGCCCGGGAGGCTCTTCCCAGAAGCGGAGGCCCCGATGGGCTCACCGCAACCGACGAGCGCGCTCGTGCCTTCCCACGAGCTGGCTCGTGCCCCCTACGAGCCGACTCGTCGATTTGATGAGCCGGCTCGTTAGTTTGGCGAGCCCGCTCCTCGTTCTGGTGAGCCGACTCGTCGTTTCGGTGAGCCGGTTCGTTGATTTGGTGAGCCGGTTCGTCGTTCTGGCGAGCTGGCTCGTCACTTTGGGGAGCGCGCTCGCAGTTTTGGCGAGCCTGCTCACCACTTTGGTGAACTCGCTCATTGCCGCGGTGAAAGGTGGAATCAGGGCGCTGGTCGGCCCAGGTCTGGGCATCGACTACACCGACCTGTAGGCCCACAAGATCCTTCAGCAGACCTACGAGATCCTGGGAGACGACCGGAACCGGAAGAAGTATCACGATATCGAATTCGGCCTGTTGAACTCGATCGTGCGCCGCGGCGACCGGAAAACGTGCCGCACGGGTTGGTCGGTCATCCAAGTCGCCGAGCAATCCTTTCTCCTGGACATGCTGGGCGCCAGACTTGTGAAACAAAGCCTCGAAGGCGGCCGCTGCGATCGAATGGAGGTCGACACCAACCAAGGCCCCAAGACCTACTACTTCAACGTGACCAAAGTCTTCGAAGGTTACGGCAAGCTCGGCATCCGCTGATGAGAAAGCGCCAAATGCCTAGGACGGACTCACGGAGGAGATGAAAAGTTATTTGTTCTATCCTGACCCCCGGACACGAGATCACGCCCGGACGGCGTTCTGACGTCGTCTGTCACGAAACCAACCGTCAGCGATTTCGGAAGCGCGAGCTGCATTCCCATCCAACAATGCGGCCGTTGCTTCGCCTAGAACCTTTCGAGCTCCCGACACTCTGTGCGGTTCAGGCAGAAGAAGCCGGCCCAAGTCACCTGGTTCAAGCTTAGCTAAACCCGCGGCGTAGACGCGACGCACCTCTTGCCATTGCGTCCGAACCTCAGAAGTGAGCATTGCCAGCGCCCAAGCCGCGCGCTCATCAAGCGAGTAGCGTTTAAGAAACCGAATGATGTAGAGGGTATTGGTTGCTATCAACCGTGGCATCACACGCAGTGCGATCCATGGGCCAGCGCTGCTCATACCGCTTAAGAAGCCATCGCATGAGCGAGGCAAGGGCGTCTGATACCACGGCGTCCTTCGGGACACTTTGTGGCCCGCCGGGCGATTCTTCCCCAGGATAAGGTAAGCTGCTATATGCGGGTGCGTGAGAAGCGATGGTGGCGGCCTAAAAAGCCACACACGAGCTCCGCTGTCTCGCAGGGTGAGCCATGCTTTAGAAGTCAATTCACTACCGGGGAGGTGCTGCGCTTTCGAGAGCACCGGACGAAGGCAGGTCACCGGCAGACGGTGCTCGCGGCGCTGCTTCTCGCTCAGAAGAAAGTAACCGGCATCGCCTGTGACTCCACCTAGTCTTATCTCCATTATCTCCTTCAACTGGCGAATTTGCCTATTCCCGGAGACTTTCGTTTTAGAGACTGCATTCCTACCAAGAGGGGATCGTTGACTCGGCCCGTTCAACGCTGAGATTAGTGCTTTCGGCGTCGTATGCAGAAAGCGTTGGAAGCTAAGTGGGCTCTTGAGGTAGCCCTTCCCTATAAGCACGATTGATCCTTCCTGCACTAGCTCGAAGAGTGGCCGCGAACAGCGATGCACCTCGATGTCTTCGAACGACTTGCAAAAGTAGTTCCGTAAGGACTGCGCATAATCCGCATACTCCCAAGCTGCGGGCAGAACAAAACCTAACGCGCCTCCCTGACGAAGCAGCCGAACTGCTGAGCAGAGAAATGCCAACCAGCAATTCGCATTGCCTGATATGCGTTCACCGTCTGGCTGCCGCACACGAAGAGCAACTTCTCTCAACTCCGGAGGAAGACGCCTAAAGCTCAGGTAAGGTGGGTTGCCGACCACACGATCGAAGCGCTCTTCTGTATCGGCAGACCATGCCAGAAAGTCGCAGCCTCGAAGAACCTGCGCCTTGTTATCGGTCGGCACATGCGTCGGATCGATATCCATGCCCCGAATGCGCTTGGGCTCGACTCCTGCAGAACAAAGTGCATCTATGAATACGCCTTGACCAACACACGGTTCGAGCCAGTCATAATCACGCTTATCTCCCAAATACTCGACTAAGGTTTTCGCGAGATCTGGATGTGTGTAAACCTTGCAGGAAGCGGGCGGTTGCAGTATCACTGTGCAAAAAGATCGCAAGGAGGCTTAGCCGATTTGAACGATGTCCATGGAGAACCGCTACACTCTTGGATATGTCTTCCTTGCCAACCTAAAAGAGCAGATAGACGCTGTCTCTGGTGCTCCGCCCAGAGCCCCGTCCGCGAATGTGAATTTACGTGCTTTTCCCATTTATCTTGAAAGAGCTCGGCTAACAGAAACTCTAACGCATCCATCGGTGTGACTAGCAAGGTTGGGTAGCGAGGAACCGGTAAGTTCTTGGGGTTTTCGCACTGAATATGAAAGTGGCACCCTGGAGAAGCTTTATCTCCAATATCACAATTCCACGCGGCAATAGACGCAGGCACAGTATCTGTGGTCTCTAACCGCAAACTCACAGACGCTTTACCATCCAGCAAAAAGTGTGACCGAGCCTGTTTATCTGATTTAGGCAAGCGATGAATCTCCCAGACACCACTAAGCAATCCTACGACAGAGAGGCCCTTTCCGCTGCTGCCTTCGTAGTTTCCCTCGCTCGGCTTGGTTCGCAGTGCCTCAGACTGAGGTATGTGCCATTCCAACGAGGTCCTATTGGACGACGCCTGAAAAGTGGTGAGTTGCCTCTTCCACTCTTCGATCCGCTCTGGTGCATCTCGGGCGAGAAAGTGACGAGCTAAATTAAACATGCCCTGGATTTCTTGGGTGGTCTTCGAATAGGAAAACCGCAGGCCTTGGTAAGGATTGCTCATTTCCTAATCCGTTCACGGTCCTCCTGCATCACTATTGCGCCGAGTTGCGGCTCCGCTATTGCTGATTGCAGCGTCACCCACGCCTGCTCTGCGTAACTTGGCCAGCCGTCGGGCCGGATCCGAACGGCATCGTCAATCGAGGAAAACTGTGGACTTGGTTCAAAATCTCGATTCAAACAAACCAGCGGGCGCCGATTAGGAGAACTACGGGGCAGGGTGACCTCTACAGTCCGACAAACGAAATCATAAACGGCGTCGTCGTTTGACGCTTGTCCTGCAAGATTATCCCACAGCCACAGCTCAACGCTTGCACGCCACCATCGAAGTCCCGAAAAACCTCGTAAGATGCCAGCATACTCGGTTCCAATGAGCGCACGTCGAAGGGGCATACCGTCACGCAAGGCATCTGCGATGGCTGGCCACTCGATTCGTAATCGTGCTGCAAGGGACGAAATCGGCCAGAGAAAGCACGGATATGGAAAAACCCGCTGGAGTAACCAACGCAGCACAGCCAGCCCATGACTCCATTGAGAAAGCTCATGGATTGGCGGCAGGGCATCTTCCACTTCTTGGCGCAGGCGCGCTGAAAGTTCTTCAGTTCCAGCGACCGCGAGCAACCCACACAACTCGTCAAGCGCCGTTGCGCCTGGAGCATCGCCGTTGGCCCAGCGTGGGGGTAAACGGGTCACACTTTCGGCTAGCACCGCAATCTGGTCTAACGTTTGCGTGTCTCCAGGAGTGCCTTTCGAGAAAACCCACTCGAGATTCGTCAGGGCAGCAAGTGCATGTAAACGATTTTCTGGTGGTAGCGGAGAGGCAATCGTCTCAATCTGTCCTGTGTAGATTGCGAAGGCTGTTGGACTAGCCTCGTCATATCGCCGAGCGTGTCGACGCAGTAGTGCAGACAAGGCTAGGCCGTCAACGGGGCGCAGACATAATTGAGGGAGGTTATCTCGTTCAGGCCAGCGATCGAGTCCGTAATCTACTAAAACGAGGTCAGCTTCACGTAGATCGCTGGGTTCAACTTCATTCGGGTGAAGCGTTCTAACTGTCGCCCGCTTCGCGCTTTCAAGCGGAAGAAGCAAACTCTCATCAGCGTCGTCATCGATTAGGAGAATCTTTGGTATGCTAGGCGACGACATACATTTATTTAGTGTGGAAAAATGATTTCGAGCGCCGTCGAATAGCCCGATGAGGGTTTGCTGAACTGAATCGTGGCACCGTAGTCCTCGAGCATGTTGCGCGTAATCGGTAGGCCCAAGCCCATTCCTTGGCCGAGAACGGGATCAGTGATAACGGATGTAGATTCAAACGGCCGAAACCACCGCTCAGCGTCTTTCAGATTTACAGCGACACCAGTATTCTCGATTTTAAGATGAATTGTTCCGTCTTGGGCGACATGCGCTTTTGCTCTAATCCGCCCGTCATTGCCAGCCGCCTTGACAGCATTGGTGAGGAGATTTGAGAGCACCAGCGTAATTTCTGCTGGGAAGATCGGTGGCGAGCGTAAATCCACAGGAATTTCATTCCGGATTTCGATTCCGCGGCTGCCCGCAACACCATGCACAAGGCGATGGGCTGCATCAAAGCGTTCCGCGAGTTTTTGTCGAGATCGCCGTCGCCGGGCATCGGGTGAGGCGACATCTAAAAGATAAGATGCGTGGCGCTCTATAGCCCGTCGCAGTTCTCCCAAGCCGGTGTGCAGTTTGACTAGCTGCGATCGTTGAGCGGGCGCGATTGTTGGATCGGCACGTAGTTTTTCGGCTGACTGCTCGAGTGCGGTCGCGGAGCCGAGAAGTTGCTGGATCTCGTGAACAAAGGCTGCCATCTGCGTCCCCACTGATGCGAGCACACGCAAGATGCTACCCTCCGTCATCAATCGCTCTGAAGTGCGCGAGCCTGCGGTGAATTCTGCTGCCGCCTGCTCAATTAGCCGATGTGCTCCCTCAATATCTCCAGCCACGGCCAGCTTGCGAGCCTCGCGTGCATTCTCACTCGCGCGCGAAACGGAAAGCTCAACCGCCCTCCGCAAATCGAGCCGGGCTGGCTGAACAGATCGCGCGGCGCTTTCCTTGCGGGTCTCACTACGTTCCTCTCGACTTGGGCGTTTCGCCGCAGCGCGTTGTCGGATCGAGAGGTTTATCCCCGTGCGAACAATGTCTACAACACGTAGAAATGCTGCATCAGGCACAAAGCCCTCTCGGTTCACAAGCATTCGCAACGTCGGCGCTTGCGATTGGGTGAGAAAGACAGCGCCAAAGTAAGCGCCCTTTCTCAGGCTTACCAAACCCTCCTTGGGATCGTCGCTCGACGGAATGGAAAACTCTGGGAGAAAATGAAGCGACTTCTGCCGCTTGTTGTAATCAGCATCGAGGGAAAGCCAATCATCGTTTGGTTCGCCGTAAGGCAGCACTCGAAACCCTTCCATGTAAACACGGATGCCACTCGCACGGCCTACCCACGCCCGTTCTTGAGCATTGTTCGCGAGATTCCCTTCGCGGACGAGAATTCGCGCCTGGAAAAACGGTCCTTCTGATGGGGACGGGTGGTCCAAAACCACAATCCCACGCTCTGCGTCTGGAAGCTCCTTCCTGACCTGACGAGCTGGCAGGACATTCACGGTGATCTTTCCCTTTTCGCTGAACGCATCGATTTCAACGATCCACTGTGCCGCGTTCGCTAGTGCTTGCCAGTAGTCGTCGCCACTCTCAAACTCTCCAATCAATTCCACTCGACACCTTGAATCCGTCGAAGTTGTATCGCGGACATGAGCGCTACCGAAGAGCAATTCTTTTCGATCGGCACCCGGCAGGTCTACGAGTTGCGCAGGCGGATTGAAGCTCTGCACCTCGGCAAAAAAATTCGCTCGCTCCGTTGCGGTCCATTTTCGACGTAGGCGCCTGAGCGTGATCGTCGTTCCTGGCTTGGCATTGGGGGGACGTGGCGGCGTCTCAAGCGAGATAGCGTCGGTTCCTTCCAACTCGTCCAGAGTGGACTTTTCTTCAACTTTCGCCCAATCGATCTTGGCTCTTACCACCGGCGTCGGACCGTTGAGTGACAAGTCGGCGATAGACTCGACCGTCAGAAGTTCTGCCAACTTGTGAGCCGCGAGTCGCCCTACACCTTTCGCGCCGGTAAAGCGGCGTCCATACCGCTTTGACCGTCGCTCACCTGTCTCCTTCAGCCGCGATGCGACGCGAAGAAACCCGTCGTTGAATTGCTGCGGAGTCATTCCCCCTCCGTCGTCGCTAATCACAATCCTCCCCTGCGCGCGATCATCCAAGCGTTCACCGAGCACAGTGACGCGCGTCGCATCGGCGTCATACGAGTTCTTGATCAACTCCACTAGAGCCGTGGAATCCCGCCCTACGAGCAATTCTCCCAGCTCACGGAAAAGGTGCGTGTCGACAGTGAATTTCGGGGACGACATTCGCGACCACTCGTATCTGCTGCGCGTTAGAAAGACAAGTGGGGCTGCATGGGCCTAGAGCAGGACAGCCTCCTTTTCCGAGATTTTGAGGAGTCAAGATCCTCGCGAGTTGAACTAGGCACCGGCGTGGAACAAATCATTCCCTCAAATGAACACCGCAACTCCTTCCGTCGTAGATTCCCTTCACCATCGGCAGCGAGGGCTGGTGGAGAGGGAAAAGTGAGATTTCATAGAGCTCAGGGATAGGTGAAGCGGTAGAAGCGCTCGGCGAAGGAGGCGGCGTCTTCGTCCTGGAAGACGAGGTTGCCGGAGGCGTCGGAGAAGATGGGGAGGAGAGCGGTGAAGCCGGCGGTCATGCTGGGGGCGGCCTGCACGGTGTGCAGGGCGTTGGGCAGGCCGACGCCTTGGACGATGATCGAGCCGTCGGCGGGGCGGACGATGGAGACGACGCGCGGGGCGGTCTGGCCGCTCTCGTAGGCGCCGATGTCATTGGTGTCGCCGCCGGGGAGGTCGCGCGTCACCGGGTGGCGCTTTCCGAGGTCGGAGAGCTTCGCATAGAACGGCCCCTCCGTGGTGCGGCCGCTCGGCTCGGCGGGCAGCACCACGTCGAGCGGCGTGCGCCAGATCGAGGTCGAGCTCGCGTAATCG
>CALMOL010000183.1 GCA_937871685.1 uncultured Verrucomicrobiota bacterium | reverse complement strand
AGCCCGAACTGTGCCAGTTCGTCCGCGCCGATCAATCGGTGGCTGTGGTCGCGCCGAATTCGCTCAGCTGCGGCGCGGCCCAGGGTCTCGAGCAGGATGATTCGTGGGCGTCCCGACGCGGTGTCCGGCGGGTTGCGGATGAAGTCCTCGCCATACCAGATCTCGCGGCCGCGCACGAGCACGACCTCGACCGGCCGTGTTTCGAGGTAGCGCATCGCGCGCGCGAAGGGCTGGGTGAAACTCCGCACCTCCCACAGCCGGAACGGCAACTGCACGAGCAACGCGAAGCCGCACGAAAGGGCCAGCGCCCCGCGCAGGACCAAGGGGAACTGAGCCGCCGCCGCCGCCGCCAGCAGGACCCAGTTGCCAAGATAAGGATGCAGGTAGCGGTAGCCCCAGCCGTGCCCTTGGTTGAGGGGAAAGAAAAAGTAAAAGACGAACGCCGCACCCAGGCCTAGCGCCAAGTCACGCTCGTCGGGGTTCAAACGGGCGAAACGGAACACCGCGGCAAAGCCTAGCACCCCGAGGAGAAGAGGGTTCCATTCCATCCACAACGCCGCGTTCAAGGCTTGGTTAATGATCTGCACCCAGTTGGGGATGCCGAAGATGGAGCCGTATCCCGTGGCAAAGGAAAATTTCGCGGGCTGGCCCGCCTCGATGACCATCGCGGGCGTGCGCATCGCCGTCCAGGCGCCCCACGCGGCTAGGCCCGCTACATACACCAGGGCGTAATAGGAGGCGCGTTGCCAATCTCGTCGCCGCACGAGGCGAAGGAGGAAAGGCGCCGCGAAGAGTGCGTGGACGTTCGGTTGGTGCAAGCCGAGCGCGAGAGCACCCAGCCACGGCGCCACGAGCCAGCCAGCCGGCCGTGAAGAAAGGTGGAACCACAGCCAGGCGAGGTTAAACGCGAGGTGCGCCTGCATCGAATAGCCAGTCATCCCCGTAACAAGGAACTGCGCGGAAGTCGCCAGCAGCAGCACCGCGACGCGTGGCGATGTCCCGGACTCGGGGCGCAGACGCCGCGCGCAACCGGCCACGGCCACGACGGCCGCTGCGGTGAAGAAAGCGTTGGTTAGCGGCTCGACGCCGACCCAGCCCAGCAGCGCGCGAATTCCTGCATAGACAGGCAGATACGGCGGAATCCAGGTGCGCGCCGATGCGTCGTAGGTGAGCATCGGCGGGGTCATCCCGACAGCGGAATCCTCCCAGCCTACCGGCACCGATGCGAACACGTGGCCCGAACGAAACAACGCCGCATGAAACGCCGCGAAATATTCATCCATCGGGAGAGGAAACGCGTCGCAAACTAGCCACGTTCCGGCAGCGGTTAAGGCGAAGGACGCCGTCGCCGCCCCGGCAATCCACATCCGCGTGGGAGTCACGCGGGCCGGCGCCGCGGGCGAACGCCACCGGAGAAGGAGCCACGCCAGCACGGCCACGCCTGCAGCCTGCACGCCCGCAAACCCGAGGTCGTAGTTCACGAATAGGAAGTAGAACACGTTCTTGCGCCCTGGGATTGGTTCGGCGGCATTGATGCCGTCCAGCCAGCCGCCAACCGCCGCGCCCGGCGCGAGCAGGGACAAAGAGACGAGCACCGCCGCGATGAGGGCGGGCGTTCCCGGGAAGGGCGTGGAGGCTTTCATGGAGAAGTGTTCCTTGGGGGCTGGCCGGCAAACCCGTGGCCTGAAGTGCAAGCCTACGGCGTGGGTGAGGCAGGTGCTTGCACCGGGGGATCCAGCCGGCGGTAAAGGATGAGACCGTCGTGTTCTATGATGACCTGCTTCCAGATGATGCCGCCGGCAAACACGCGCTCAACCTGATAGCCGGGAATCTGGCCGACCGGAGCACCGAGAAAGCGGATCTTCGGCTTCGTGCTGTGGAGCAGGTATTCCGGCTGGCCCTCGGTCAAGCCGTTCATGGAATAATGCGCCTCGTTTTCGATCGACCAAATCCAGAACGAACCCGGTAGGCGCGCCTGGTAGTTCGCGAAGATATTCCGCGAAAAATATGGCAGCACTGCGAAAGAATGGATGTCGAGCGCGTTGATCGTGCGCCGGTCAATTCCTTTCTCCCGCAAGTATTCGGCGGCTTCAAGGCTGCTCGAGTAAGGGGCAACGAAATCGGCCGCTGCTGCGGCCACGGCGTCGCGGATCTGCACCGCCGCGAGGATCGCAAGCGCACCGAGCGCCAGCCGCTGCGGCCACTGAGCGCGCAGCCCCGGCAGGCGACGCCACCGGGAAGCCGGCTGCGCCAGCGCGATCCACCCCACCGCGACGAGGAAAACGGTGAGCACGCCCGTGTGCCAGTAGGCGAAGTAGCGCAGGCAGAGCAGCGCCAGCACGCCGCCGGCACCGCCGGCGAACAGGAGAAACACGCGCCGCTGGACCAGGAGCGGCAGCACGCCCAGCCAGACGAGGGCGGACAGCCAGCCCACGGAAACCGAAGCTTCGCACAGCGAGAGTCCCACGAGTTGCAGCGACACGTCCAGGTTTCGGAACGGGGGCCGAACGAAGATGTCCGGCGGCGGATAAACCTGCCAGATGATGAGGGCGAAGTTCAGCGCCAGAATTCCCAGCCCGAGAAGCTGCGCGCGAAACACGGGGGGCGGCCGGCGTGCGCCGCGGCGCAACGCGTCCAGGGCCTCAACCACCCAGAAGGCCCCGGCCAGCAGCGCCGCGTGCAGGCTCACGTGGGACAGCAGCCCCAGCGCGAGCGCAAACCAGCCGTAATGCCGCGCCCGCCCGCGGTGCAAAGCGCAGACGGCGAAAAGCAACGGCGCCACGAGGCAGTAGCTCCGCGCGACCACCGCGTATTGATACGCGAGGAAATAAGTGAATGGCAGGGCCGCGCGCAGCCACCATGAAAAGGGCGACCGGAACAGCAGCACCGCGACACCCGCCGTGGCCGCCGCGGCCCCCGTCACGTTCAGGAAAAAATAAGGCAACCCTGCCTTGGCCGGCACGCAGAGCAGCAGGTGCCACAAACCTGGTGAGCCCTCGTAGCGGAGATATTTCCAAAGTAGGTCACCCAGGGATGCGTCGCGCGCCAGGAGCCATGCCTGCGCTTCGTCGGTCCACGGCTCATGCTCCGGCACGACAGACACCAGTGCCGCCAAGTAAAAGACAAGCACGACCCAAGGCAAGAGTCGAGCCGAGGACGCAGAGGGCGGCGCTGAAGACGGGGCTTCCACGCGTCGATCATGCCCCTAACGACCTAACCCTCAATACCGGAACTTCGGCGTCGCCTCAGGTGGCTCGGGCTTCGGTGCCGGCCCGTCCGCTCGGGGCAGGTCGGCGTCGATGCTTGGCGGGAGTTGGGGTCGGGGAACACCGCCCGGCCGGAAGAAGCTGCGCCCGGCCAGCGGCGAGGCCGGGATTGGCGGCGCGAGGCGCGCCTGCTCGGCGGCATACTCCTCGGGCGTCACCTTCGCCAAGTCCTCGGTGCCGATGTATCCCACTTGCTGATCGGCCAGCTTCACCTGGGAAAAGCCGAAGCCACGCTTGAGCAGCGTGACGCGGTCGCCGCGCTTCAGCGAGAGGCTCGGCCCACCGGGCTGCTGCGGTCCGTTGGCGTAGAAGGCCGCGCGATCCGTGTAAACCTTGAACAAGTCGGGCGGCAGCGGCGGGCTGGGCGGGGCCGGCGCGGTGGCGACGGGCGTGGGTGTCGCGCCGGGTGCCAGGCGCTCTTTTTTCTTGCCTGGCGCCGACGGCGAGACGGGCGCGGCGGGCTGGGGAGCCGGAGCTTGGCACGCCGCAAGAATGCCGGCGGCGACCACGCCCAGCGCAAGCCTGCCCACGGTCCAGGCGGCGCGCGGGCGCAGGGGGGAAAATGAAGGCGACATCTCGGAACGCCGCGGCGCCGGAACGCCGCCGGACATCGGCGGCCACTTCGGCGCGGAGCGGGCGGGCGCACGCTAGCGGCATCCGCCCGCGGTGCCACGTGAAAACCAACCCCTCCCAGTGGCTTGCACCGGAGTCGAGAGATCCCAAAAAAACGTTGGCAGGCAAGCCGCGCTTCTGCTGGAATCTGCGCGTTTCGCCTTCCCTGTCGTGCCGTCCATGATTTCGCTTGAGCCTGTCGCCGCCGGTTCACCCCCCTTCCCTTCAACGCAGGCAGAAGCCGCTGGCGCGCTGCCTCCGCTGGCTCGCCGGCTGCGCGAGATCCGCCGCGAGCTGCGCATCTCGCAGGAGGCCATCGGCGCACAGGGCATCGTCTCGGTCCCCGGCTGGATCAAGCTTGAGAATGGCCAGCGCCAGGCTTCCGACCGATTGCTCGCGCAGTTCGTTCGCTGGATGGTCGTGGAGCACGCGATCACGCCGACGGCCGCGACGCGTCTCCTCGACGAGCTCATCACGCTCAAATACCTCGGGCATTCCTCCCCCTTCGTGCGTGCGCTCGCCGAGCGGCATTTCCTTGCCAATCACGGCCCCGGCGCCGCCGGCCTCGGCCGCCTTGTCTTCGCGGAATTGCCTCCGCTCCTTGCTGGCCGCAACGGGGACGCAGGCGGGCTTTGATGAGGGCGCGCGCGCGGGGTAAGAGGACTGGCCCGCGCCCGCGGGACCGATGCCGACCAACCCGCCCGAATCCAAGCCCGTCTCGCGCTCGTTGCTGGAGGTGATTCAAGGCTCGGCCGAGTGGCTCGGCCAGCGCGGCGTGGAGTCCGCGCGGCTCAACGCGGAATACCTCGCCGCGCATGTCCTCGGGAAGAAGAAGCGCATCGAGCTCTACTTGGAGTTCGACCGCCCCCTCGGCGCGAAGGAGCTCGACCCGCTTCGCGTCCTGCTGCGCCGCCGCGCGGCCGGCGAGCCGCTCCAGCATCTGCTCGGGACGTGGGAGTTTTGCGGGCGCGAGTTCGCCACGGACGCCCGCGCGCTCATCCCGCGGCCGGAAACGGAGCAGCTCGCCGAGCTGGCGCTGGCGCGCTGTGCCGATGCGCCCGGCTTTGCCGCGCTCGACGTGGGCACCGGCACCGGCGTGCTCGCCCTCACCCTCGCCGCCGAGCGCCCCGGGTGGAGCGTCGCCGCATGCGATCGCTCGCCCGACGCCCTGGCGCTCGCGCGGGAGAACGCCGCGCGGCTCGGCTTGGCCGGGCGCGTGGCATGGCACGAGTCGGACCTGCTGGCGACGGTGCCCGGCGGCCCGTGGGACTTGGTCGTGGCAAACTTGCCATACATTCCCAGCGCCGAGATCGCCGGCCTTTCGCGCGAGGTGCAGCGCGATCCCCGCCTCGCGCTCGACGGCGGCCCGGACGGCCTCGACCTCGTGCGCCGTCTGGCGCGGGAGGCGCGGCCCCGCACCAAAGCCGGGGGAAAGATCTTTTTGGAAATCGGCGCGGACCAGGCAGCCAAGGCAATTGTCATACTCGAAGACGAGGGATGGGCGGACATCCAGGCCGCTCCCGACCACCGCAATGTTTCTCGATTCGTCTTTGCTGC
>CALMOL010000182.1 GCA_937871685.1 uncultured Verrucomicrobiota bacterium | reverse complement strand
GGCCGTCGCGGAACCACTGGTAGGTGAACGGGCCCGTGCCCGCCGCCGTCACCGCCAAAGACACGCCCGTGCCGCTGGTAGCCGTCGTCAGCGCTGGGGGCGCGGCCGTGATGGAGGGCGCCCCGGCCGGGTCTCCCAGCAGGCGCGCGGTGCCGTTGCGATCGATCGCGTTGACTTGCTGGAAGGCGCCGCCCACCAGGCTCTTGCCGTCGCCCTGCAGGCCGAGGCTCTTGACCGGGCCGTTGGGGCCGCTGCCCGAATCGAAGAACGTGTCCAGCGTGCCGTTGACGTTCAGGCGCGCCACGTTGCGCCGCGCGACTTGGCCGACGAAGCCGAACTGGCCACCGATGATGACCTTGCCGTCGGCCTGCACCTCGAGGCTGCTGACCGATGGCGCCGCCGTGGTCCCGCTGACCGGCAGCAGCGCCGCGGATAAAAAGGTGGCGTCCAAAGTGCCGTCGGCAAGCAGTCGCGCGACGGCGCCCCGTGCTTGGCCCTGCACCGTCGTGAAGCGTCCGGCGATGAGGATCTTGCCGTTGGGCAGCACCCGCACGGCCTGCACCGGCCCGTCGGTGCCGGCTCTCGGATCAAAGGATGGGTCTACGCGGCCATCCGCCAGGAAGCGCGCCACGCCCGGGCGTGCGCTAGCCCCCGCGCCCGCGGAGGAAACCTGCGTAAAGTCGCCACCCACCAGGATCGCGCCGTCGGGTTGCAGGGCAAGGGCGCGCACGGGCGCGTTAGCGCTCGCGGTAAAGGAGGCGTCTGGCTCGCCCTCGGCCGTCAGCCGGCCTACGCGGCTGGCGGCCTGGGAAACGCTAGCGGCCGGATTCAATCTGGTGAAGTCGCCGCCTAGCAGGATTTTGCCGTCGGCCTGAGCCACGAGCGCGTTGATGGAGCCGTCCACGCCGGCCTTCGCGTTGAAGGGGCGCGCCTGCGCGCCCGAGCTTGGTCCCGCCGCAGGCCGCCCCGCGCGGCCGCCGCTGGGGTCAAACCGCAGAAGGGCGGTGCCCGTCCCCACGCCCGCGCTAGCGAAACGGCCCGCGGCCAGAATATCGCCGCTGGGCGCGTCCATGGCCAGCGCGCTGACTTGATCGCCGATGGCTAGACCAGGGTTGAAGGCCGGGTCGTTGGAGCCATCCGTGCGCAGCCGCGCCAGGGCCGCGACGGGCGCGCCGCCGACGCTCTGGAAGTCACCTCCGATCACCGTTCGATTCTCGAACGACCGGAAGGCAAGAGCGTTGATGACCGGTGTGCCGACGCCGGGGTTGAACGTCGCGTCCGTGGTGCCGTCCTCGTTCAGGCGCGCGAGGTAATTGCGAATTTTTCCGTTCGCTTGCGTGAACGACCCGCCGACCAGCAACCTGGCGTCGGGCATGATTTCGATGGAACTGACCTGCCCATTGAAAACCGGGTGAAATGCGGCGTCGAGGCTTCCATTCGAATTGAGGCGCAGAAATCCTTCGCTTGTGACGCCGTTGACCGAAAGACGCGAGGCGGAAAGGAGGATCTTGCCGTCGGCCTGCACCATCAGAATCGCGCCATACAGGTCGCCGGAAACCGTTGCGCTGAAGCTGGCGTCGAGGCTGCCGTCAAGGTTGTAACGGCGCAGCCCAGTGGTGATGGAACCCCCGGGGGACGAGGCCGCGCTTCCGAGGCTGAGCAGTTTTCCATCGCTCTGGTAAACGCGGTTGATGATCGAGATGTCTGAGCCGGAGTTGAAAGCGGGGTCCAAGCTTCCATCCGCATTCAGGCGGGCGAGGCGGGAGCGTGGGCTCCCGTTGACCGTCGAAAACGATCCATCTACGAGAATCTTGCCATTCGCCTGGATGTCCAGGCGGCCGAAAACCGGTAGGAACGGGGAGGAGGCATTGTCCAGCGTCGGCGGTTGAAAGGTAGTATCACGGCTCCCGGTCGCGGTCAGCCGGATGACCTCGCCGCGGTTGAACTGCGTCAGGCGGCCGGCGACCACGAGCTTTCCGTCGGGCTGCCGGGTCACCACATCGCCGGCGCCGAAAGACGGCTGGAACGACGGGTCCAGGGTGCCATCTGGCCGAAGGCGGACCAATCCGCTTCTGGCCGTTCCGTTCACGCGGGAGAATCCACCCATGACGATGAGGTGGTCGTCTGACTGGAGCAGCGTCTGGTAGCCGAGGCCGAAGAAATTCAAGTAGTTGTCGAAGACCGGATTGTAGGCGGAATCCACGGACCCGTCGGAGTTAAAGCGGGCCATATAGGTCCTTGCCACCCCGTTGACCGCCGTGAAACCGCCTACCACCAGGAGCTTTCCGTCGGATTGGGAGATGAAGGAATCGATGTAGTTGTTGAACGACGGGTTAAAAGCCGCGTCCAGGGTGCCATCCGGATTGAACCGGGCAAAGCCGTTGCTCCGGACTAAGCCGTTCACCTGGGAAAACTCGCCCTGCACGAGAATCTTTCCGTCCGTCTGACGCACGACCCGGCTGATCCGGGCATTCGGCCCGGGCGAGAGGTCGGGCTGGTAGGTGCCATCGAGCGTTCCGTCCGCGTTCAAACGGGCCAGTCCGCTGCGTGCCTGACCGTTGACGCTCCGGAAAGAGCCTTGGAGCAAAACTTTTCCGTCGCTTTGGAACGCGACCGAGTTCACCCCATATTCGAGGCCCGTCGGTTGGGCAGAGGACGGATCGAGGCTTCCATTAGAAGTTAGGCGCAGGAAAAAACCCTCGCTATTGCCGCCCACTGTGGCGTAGCCCATCACGATCACGCGGCCGTCGGACTGAGCAAAAAGCTGGTAAACGGAGGGTGTTGACCGATTTCCAAAGGCGGCGGTGAAGGTGGTGTCAAGGCTTCCGTTGGCGTTCAGCCGAGCCACGCCCGTGCGGCCGATGCCATTGACCTGGGTGAAGGACCCAGCGACGAGGATCTTGCCGTCGGCCGTCGGGAGACAAGCGGAGATAAAACTGTTAAAATCCGGGTTGAAGGTTGCGTCCAGGGCACCATCGGGCCGAAGGCGCGCCAGATAGTTGTGCGGGGTCCCGTTAGCTTGAGTGAAACCGCCGGTGAGAAGAACGCCGCCGTCGGCTTGCAACGCAGACCCGGAAACCCCCTTGTTGAAGGTGGGAAAGGTGTTATCCACACTGCCATCCCGGTTCAATCGGATGGTCTCGCCAGACGGAAGGAAAGTATTGAGGGTCGAGTCATACACTTGGCGGGTGCCGCCAACTAGGCATTTCCCGTCAGGCAAGGGTAGAAACTTGCCGACCCCACTGCCGAACGGTGTCGAAAGGGCGGAGGAAGAAACCGAGAAGGAACCGTCGGCGCTTCCATCCGCGTTCAGTTGGTAGATGAAGTTGGTGGAATTGAAGAAATCATAGTTGGTGATCCCCACGAGGATCCGTCCGTCCGCTCGTCGGGCGAGCACCCGGACGTTTTCGAACGAGGAAGAGGAGAACGACGGATCCAGCGATCCGGCGGCGTTCAAACGCGCGAGGCCGCCGCGGCTCACGCCGTTCACCTGAGTGAATGCCCCGGCCACGAGAATTTTGCCGTCCGGCTGCAGGAGAAACGCAGTGATTCCTCCGTTCAGAATAGGACGGAAGGTTTCGTCCGCGGTCCCGTCGGGATTGAATCGAACGAGTCCCCGGCGAAACCCACCGCGAACCAGCAATTTGTTGTCGGGCTGGAGCAGCGTTTCGCTGACGCTGCCCAGCAAGCCGAGGTTCTCGCCGAAATTGGGGTCCACCGTGCCGGCCTGCTGCCCTCTGATCGCACTCGAATGCAACGTGACGAGCCAAGCGATGGCAACGAAGAGCGAAGAGCGCGTGGAAAAACGGATGATATTCATTGCTGAGTAGGGCAGAAGGGCATCGTGACGACCCAAGATCGATGAAAGCCGGAAACGCGGGCTTATCGCTCACGACCGGCGCCGAGTGTGATTTGAGAGTGGAGAGAAAGGCTTGGCGATGGCAGAATCTGGGCTTGAGGCTGCAAACGCTGACGGCTCCCACGTGGCTTCGACACCACGGGTCCACCTGTATCCACGGAATGTTCCTACTCTTGTGACCGGAAACGTCGTTCCAGTGAACCTATTCGTCAGTTTATGACAAAGTCGGGTTTCGTGCTGGCTTTCGAGCCATCACCAGCACGAATCCTGCGTGCATTGCCGCGAACACGGCGCACGCCTTCGCCAGCACATCGCCGTTGCGCGTGTAGAAGGTCACGCGCGGCTCGCGCAACGCCTCGGTCACGCCGGAAAGCAGGCCGCGTCCGAAGGTGTCGCCCGTCTCGTCGCGCAGGAGGGCAACGATGCGGCCGGAGGCGTCCACGTGGGCGGTCATGCCGGTGTTCGCGCAGCGCAGGAGCGGGCGGCGGTTCTCGGCGGCGCGGAACACGGCGTTGTGCAGGTGCTGGCGCGAGGCCGCGGAGCGGTGGAACCACGCGTCGTTGGTCACGTTGACGAGCACCTGAGCGCCGCGAAGCACGGGCTGTCGTGCCACCTCGCCGATCGCATCCTCGAAGCAGATCAGCGGCCCGACCTTCAGCGCCGGCTCGCCCAGGTCCCACACGGCCGGCTCGCGGCCCGAGGTGAAATCGCTCGGCACCTCGTCGCCCACGATCCACGCGAAGGGCGGGAACTCGCGCCGCAGCGGGATGTATTCGCCGAAGGGAACGAGGCGGATCTTGCGGTAGAGGCCCGCGTCGCCGGCGTCGCGCGGAAGGAACACGGCGGCGTTGTAGTCGGTGCGCTGGTTGTTGTCGGCGAAGTCGTGGTCGAGCGTGCCGAAGATCAGGTGGCGGTTGCCCTCCTTGGCGAGGCCGGTGACGAAGTCGTAGTCGCGCTGGGAGAAGAAGACCCCGCGCGGCGTGGCCGCCTCCGGCCACAGGACGAGCTGTGCGCCCGACGCGAACGCCGCCTCGGTGAGTTGGCGCAGGGTGTCGAAGACGCGGCCGACGGCCGCGTCGGCGAACTTTTCCTCCTGCGGGATTGCCGGCTGCACTGACGCAAAGTGCAGCGACACCTTCTGCTCTGGCGGCGCGAGGCGTTCCTCGTCGAGCGCGCGGAAGCCCAGCAGGAACGCCCCGAGCACCAGCACCATCGTGAGGGTGAAGTCAAAGTGCGGCCGCACTTTGCCGAGGCGAATCTCCAGCCAGAAGCGGCGCAGCGTGAGGGCGCCGATGAGGTTCACCCACGCGAGCAGCAGCGACAGCCCTCCCACGCCGCCCCACTGCGCGAGCTGGAGGAAGGGCAGGTTTTCGTGGAGCGCCACGCCGAGCGAGTTCCACGGGAAGAACGGGAACACCACGGAGCGGCCCCACTCGATCCCGGTCCACGCCACGCTGCCCGCGGCAGCGAGGACGAGGTTGTTGACCGACGAAAGGAAGGAAGCGGTCGTGCGCGGCCGCAGCGCGCGGTCCATCCACCACGCCCACAGGCCCCACCAGAGCGCGAGGCCAGCGCACACGATGGGCCAGCCGGCCACCGTCACCTCGCTCAGCCAGGCGAGGGTGCCGAGAAAAAACGCCAGTCCGGCGAGCCAGCCGAGGCCGAACGCCCGCGCGCCGCGCCCGCGCAGCCACCGCGTCCAGCGCCGACCGCCGGTGGGCGGGGGTGGTTCGTCCATGCCCTCCGCCGGCACGTCCCACCACAACGCGAGACTGAGCGGGACGAGCGCCACCCACGCGAGCCAAGCCTGCTCGGCCGGCGCGAACGCGAGCGACATGAGGACGCCGGAGGAGACGGCGAGGAGGGGGCGGCCCAAGCGACCGAAGCGACCAAGAAGATAGAGGATGGAGGATGGCAGCAAGCGCTGGAAGAGATGCGGGGGCAGATGAAGGAGAGAGCGGGCCGCACCAACGCGCGCGCGGCCAGGGAATCAAGCGCGGGACTGGTCCTACCCACTTCGCATCTGCGGTTCGCCCGCTGCCACCTTCCATCCTCTCGGTTTTCTTCCCCTGATGCGCTCCCTCGTGACAAACAAATCATTACCCCGCCGCAATGCGCCATGCTTGCGTGCCGGTTCCAATGCCGCCACCCGCGAATCGACTTGCGCGAGAGAAGTCCCCCTACCTTCGCCAGCACGCGCGCAACCCGGTGGACTGGCTCCCGTGGGGAAGCGAGGCGTTTGAAAAAGCGCGCCGGGAGCACAAGCCGATCTTCCTCTCGATCGGCTACTCGACCTGCCATTGGTGCCACGTCATGGCGCGGGAATCCTTCGAGAGCGAGGCGACGGCGGAGATTCTCAACGCGCACTTCATCCCGGTGAAGGTGGACCGCGAGGAGCGGCCGGACGTGGACCGCGTTTACATGACCTTCGTGCAGGCCACCACCGGCTCGGGCGGCTGGCCGCTCTCGGCGTGGCTGATGCCGGACGGGCGGCCTTTTCTCGGCGGCACGTATTTCCCGCCGGGAAGCCGCGCCGCCCATGGC
>CALMOL010000181.1 GCA_937871685.1 uncultured Verrucomicrobiota bacterium | reverse complement strand
CGCGCTGGGCTACTTCGTGGACATCTACGACCTGCTGCTCTTCTCCATCGTGCGCATGCAGAGCTTGCGCGACCTCGGCCTGAACGAGGAGCAGATCACGCGCACCGGCGAGTGGCTCTTCAATCTCCAGATGGCCGGCATGCTTGTCGGCGGCGTGCTCTGGGGCGTGCTCGGCGACAAGCGCGGGCGCGTGCAGCTGCTCTTCGGCTCCATCGTAATGTATTCGCTGGCCAACGTGGCCAACGGCTTCGTCACCTCCGTGGAGGCCTACGCGGTGCTGCGCTTCGTCGCGGGCGTGGGCCTCGCGGGCGAGCTGGGCGGTTCCGTCACGCTCGTGGCCGAGGTGCTGCCAAAGCACCTGCGCGGGCATGGCACCATGATCGTGGCCACGGTGGGCGTATTCGGCGCGGTGGTGGCGGCGCTCGTGGCCAAGGTGTTCGCGTGGCGCACCTGCTACTTCATTGGCGGCGGGCTGGGCCTCGCGCTGCTCGCGCTGCGCATGGGCGTGCTCGAGTCCGGAATGTTCCGGCGCCTGCGCGACGAGGCGCCGGCGGACGGCCCGGGCGCAAGGGTGGCGCGGGGCTCCTTCTTCAGCCTGTTCACGGACGCCGGCCGCTTCCGGCGCTACGCGTGCTGCGTGCTCATCGGGCTGCCGACGTGGTATGTGGTCGGGCGGCTGGTGGCCTTCGCGCCGGAATACGCCCGCGCGCTCGGCGTGCGGGGCGCGGTGAGCGCGGGCGACGCCGTGCTCATCTGCTACCTGGGCCTCACGGTGGGCGATTTCCTTTCCGGCTCCCTCTCGCAGTGGCTGCGCTCGCGCAAGAAGGTCGTGGCCGGCTTCCTTCTCGCCGCGCTGGCGTGCGTGGTCACGTATTTCTCCCTCACCGCCGCGCCGGCCTGGGCGCTCTACACGGTGATCTTCGGCCTCGGCGTGACGATGGGCTACTGGGCCGTGTTCGTGACGGTGGGTGCGGAGCAGTTCGGCACGAACCTGCGCGCTACCGTGGCCACCACGGTGCCCAACCTCGCGCGCGGCTCGCTCAACCTCATCGCCTGGGCCAACGCGTGGGCGGCCTCGCACCTGGGCCTGGTCGGCGGCTCGCTCGCGGTGGGCGCCGTCTGCTTCGGCATCGCCCTCCTGGCGCTCGCGGGGCTGGAGGAAACCTACGGCAAGGACCTGGAGTTCGTGGAGTGAAAGCGAGCCTCACGTCCTCGGCGGCCACGCTTCCGAGCTGGGGCGCTCGCGCCGGTAGCGAAGCAGGATCTCGCGCAGCTCCGGGGTCAGCGCGGTGTAGGACGTGACCTCGAACTGGTCGTCGAAGAACACCGACTCGTTGCAACCAAAGCAAAACAGAATGCGGTGCATCGGCGCGTCCTCGCCCGCGCCGGAGCGCCATTGCAGCGCGAAGTCGGGGTGGAAGAGGCACATTTTCACCGCGTCAAAGTCCTCGTGCCGACCATCGCACGAGCGGAAGCCCACCGCCTCGAACCATCCCGGCTGCCGCGCCGCCGTGCGCAGTCGCGCCTCGTCCTCGGGCGAGACGTGCTGGCGGGCCGGGTAGAAGCGGTCATTCATCAGTTCCACCACCCGCACGCGCACCGCCTCGTGCTCCAGCAAGTCCGGCTCGTCGCGTGGGTGCGGCAAGCCCTCGTAGATGCGGAGCTCGTGCCCCTCGGCCAGCGAGCGCACCGCGGCGAGGGCTTCGGGGGTGAGGCGGGCCATGCTGGTTTGGTGTGAGCTTAAAGGTTTCCGAAGGTGCCTCCGGCGTCCAGCGGAAGCGCGGGAGGAATGGAGCCCGCTTGCACAGCCTCTGCCATGTGTGGGCCTTTGCACCAGGGCGTCGAACTCAACGGCAAAAATTGCAGTTATTCACCCTTACTGCTTCAAAGCACTGGAAACTATCAACAGAAGCAAACTCGCTCCTTCTCAAGGTAGATCCTTGAATTTATCCCAAAGTTATCCACATAACCCCTTAAGAGAACTGGCGCTTTTAGGCGACACTGCCTGCCAGATCTGACACCACGGCTCCATCCCGCATTTGCAGCACTCGGCTCAGGCGATCCGCCAGCGCCAAGTTGTGCGTGACCATCACCAAGGCGGTGCCAGCCGAGCGGTTTAGTCCGAAGAGGAGATCCACCACCAAGTCGGCGGTATCGTGGTCGAGGTTCCCGGTCGGCTCATCGGCGAAGAGCACCTGCGGCCGGTTGATGAAGGCGCGCGCCAGGGCCACGCGTTGCTGCTCGCCCCCGGAAAGCTGGACGGGATAATGATCGAGCCGGTCTCCGAGGCCTACGCTGGCGAGCAAGTCGGCCGCAAGCTTCTCGTGCTCGCGCTGCACTTCCCGGCGGGAACGGCCGGCGGGGGTCGGCCGGAGTTCGGCGGGAACGAGGACGTTCTCCCGCGCGGTGAGCGTGGGAATGAGCTGGAAGTTTTGGAAGACGAAGCCGGTGCGATCGTTGCGCACGCGAGCGCGGGCATCCTCGTCGAGGTCATCGAGGGTCACTCCGCCCAGCGCCACGGAGCCGGAGGTAGCACGGTCCAGTCCGGCGCAAAGGCCGAGCAACGTGGTCTTGCCCGAGCCCGAGGGGCCGACGATGGCGAGCGACTCGCCGGCCGCGACCTCGAAGCTCACGCTGCGCAGCACCGTGAGGCCCGGCGCGCCGCCGGGGCCGGGGTAGGTCTTGGTGAGATCGCGCACCGCCAGGGCGGCCGGTTGCGGACTTCGGATTGGCCCCGGCACCCGGGCGGTCTCACCGGGTGCGGCTGCGGATTGCGGGTTGGCGGTCATGCGAGGGCGGCATTGGTAGCCGGGACCGGCGCAGGGCCAAGCGGCGCGCCCGTCGCCGGCGCGCAGCGCGCGTCATAGATGTTCCGACGACACCGCCCCGCGCGCATGGTCTGCCGTGCTCCGTTTTCTCTGCCAGTCCGCAATCTTCGCCGCCTCTCTTGCGGTGGTCGCATTCCTCCCCGCCGTGCTCTCGGCCCAGAATCCTCCCCCGGCTATCGTGTTTCTGGGCGACAGCCTCACGGCGGGATTCGGCGTGGAGCCGAGCGAGGCCTATCCGGCTCTGATCGCGCAGAAAGTGCGCGCGGCCGGGCTGCCCTACGAAGTCGTCAACGCGGGCGTGAGCGGCGATACCACCTCCGGCGGCCTGGCGCGCGTGGACTGGGTGCTGCGCCGGCCGAACGTGGCCGTGTTCGTCCTCGCGCTGGGCGCGAACGACGGCCTGCGCGGCCTGCCGGCCGCGGAAACGCGGCGCAACTTGGAGGCGATCCTCGCGCGGGTGCGCGAGCGCCACCCCGCCTGCAAACTCGTGGTGGCTGGGATGCAGTTGCCCCCGAACTACGGGCCAGCTTTCAATGGTGAGTTCCGCGCCATGTTCGCCGCGGTCGCGCAGGCGAGGGGCGCCACGCTGATCCCCTTCCTGCTGGACGGCGTGGGCGGCGTGGAGCGCTTAAACCAAGCCGACCGCGTGCATCCTACCGCCGAGGGTCAGCGCATGCTCGCCGAGACCGTGTGGCGCGCGCTGGAGCCGATGCTGCGACCGTGAGGGTCACGGCGTAACCGCTTCCTCGACCGAGGTGATGTTGCGGGCCGAGACAGTGTGCTGGCGATTGTCACCGGTCCAAATCACCGCGACATGCATCCGGCTCGGGCCGACGGCGGCGTGGTCCGGTGTGGCAACGAGGTAGTTCGCGCCATTGTTAAGTCGCACCGTGAACGGCTGAAACGGCACGCGGTGGAGGAGTTCGCGAATGACATCCGTCATGGAGAAATCGTCGCCTGGGCGCCGGCCTCGTCAACTGCGCCGGGGACATTCGCAACATCGCGCGCTGGGCGCGGCGCGGCACGAGTGCTTGTTTCCCGGGTCGTGCCCGGTGACCCGCGCCCCCTCCTCCCCGCCGCGCCCTGGGCGCGGGCGGCGGCGCTGCTCGGCGCGTGGACGCTGCTCGGCGTGATCTTCGGCCTCCAGCTCCACGGCGCCGCGCGGGTGGCGGGCCGCGCGCTGCCGCTGGGCCTGGCGCTGGGCTGGCAGCTCGTGGAATGGCACGCCTGGGGCGCGCTCGCGCCGGGCATCTGGTGGCTGACGCGCCGGCTCCACGGCCACCCGCTGGATCCCGATGACGCTTGGCCGCCCGCGCGCGCCGCCCTCGGCGTGCTTTTCGGTGGCTTGTTCGTGAGTTTCGCGCACCCGGCCCTCGTGGCGACGCTCCACGCGCTGATGCCGGCGCTGAACCCGGAGGACCGCGCGTGGGCGCAAATCTACGCGTTCCTGCTTTCCACGCGGTGGGCCTTCGGCCTCGTCATCTACGCCGGGCTTCTCGGCACGATGCTCGCGGTGCTCGCGCGACAGCGGTGGCGCGAGGATCGAGCGCGCTCCGCCCGGCTGGAGGCGCAGCTCGCCGTGGCCCGCCTCGCCACGCTCCAGAGCCAGCTCCAGCCGCACTTTCTCTTCAATGCCCTCAACGCCGTGGCCAGCCTCGTCCACGCGCGGCCCGATGACGCCGAGCGCATGATCGCCCGCCTGGGCGACCTCCTCCGCGCCACCCTCGAGACCGGGGCCGACCGCCGGCCCGCGGTGCCGCTCGACGAGGAGTTGGCCTTGGCGGGCAAATACCTCGCCGTCGAGCAGGTGCGCTTCGCCGACCGCCTCCGGGTGCGCGAAGAAATCGATCCCGCCGCGCGCGCCGCCCTCGTGCCCGCGCTCATCCTTCAGCCCCTGGTGGAAAATGCCGTGCGCCACGGCATCTCCCGCCGTCCCGGCCCGGGCGAGATCGTCCTGCGCGCCCGCACGGACGGCCCTTGGCTGGAATTGTCTGTGGCCGACGATGGCGGTGAGGAACCTGTAGCCGACGGCGAGCGTCGCGCCCCCGGCGGCGGCGTGGGCTTGGCAAACGTGCGCGCGCGCCTCGCCGAGGTGTGCGGCGAGGGCGGCTGGGACTTCGCCCTGCGCCCCCGCCCCGATGGCCGCCCCGGCACCGAAGCCTGGATGAAGATCCCGTTGGTGCCGCCGCTCGCCGATTCACCCGGCCCGGTCGAAGCCTCGTCGGCGCACCCGCGACCGATCC
>CALMOL010000180.1:3890-6483 GCA_937871685.1 uncultured Verrucomicrobiota bacterium | reverse complement strand
TCCCACCCCCAAAGATGCCGGAGCCAATCGCTAAACAGAAAGAGGATGGGAAAGTCATGCGGCAGGAAGCCTCGCTATACCCACGACCGGGCGGCCGCCGCAAGCGTCGCGGACGGAAAAGAAGGTTGACGTTGCCGGCATCCTCCGTCACAACTCGCCGCCGCGTCCCTGGACCGGCAGTTGTTCCCCCTTCTTACTATGGCTCGGCCTTTCTGTTTTCTCCTCGCCCCGGCCCTTCTTCTCGGCGCGGCGCTCGCCCAGGCGCAGACAACCAACGGGGGGTTTCTGGACAATACTTTCGACCCTGTCACCGGCCCGGGCGGAGGTCGGCAACGCATTCTTGGCGCGGCGTTGGAGCGCTCCACCAACCGCGTGCTCGTCGGCGGCGACTTCGACACCTTCCGCGGCGCGGCCCGCCCCGGTCTCGTGCGCCTGCTGCCGGACGGCACGGTGGATCCGAATTTCGACCCCGGCTCCGGCATCAACGAGCCTTCGACCATCAACCAGCCTTCCCCCGGCCGCGAGGGCCGCGTGGTGCAGAGCGTGGCCCTGCTCCCCAACGGCTCCGCGTTCATCGGCGGCACGTTTGTCCACTACGACAACGTCTTCGCTCAGGGCGTTTCCAAGGTGACATCCAGTGGCTTCATCGATCCGACTTTCGACACCCGGCGCAACCAGTCCTTCAACGAGGAGAACCTCAATCCTGACGCGAGCGGCACGCCCTATTTCATTCCCTACAACGGCGTCGTCCCCTTTCACGGCGTTTACGTCATCTCGGACTACCCGCAGGGTGGAGACAGGGTCACGGTCACGCGCAATGTCACGGTCGAGTCGCTTATCCCCGCGCCGGATGGCACCCTGCTGGTCACCTATCGCTACGCCACGAAGGCGGATTACAACATCATCAAGCACGGCGAGGGCACCGAGGCGCGGTCGTTCACCATTTATTTCCTCGGTTCAGCGCTCAAGCGCCTGCTAGGCAACGGCCTGCTCGACACCTCGTTCCAGCAACCGTTTGCCCCGCCCTTCTTCGCGGCTGAGGCCATCTCTGTGGAGGAACGCGTAGGCGGCATCTACCGCACCGCGCTGCTCTCAGACGGCAAGATCCTCATCGTCGGCAATTTCGCCTTCGTGAACGGAGTGGAGCGCCCCGGCATCGCGCGCCTTCTGCCCACCGGCCAGTTGGACGCCACCTTCAACCCCGCCAGCGCCTTCCTGCCGCAGCTCATCTACAACGTGGCGACGCAGGCCGACGGGAAGCTCATCCTCGTGGGCGACTTCTCGGTGGTCGAGAACACCGCGCGCCGCCGCATCGTGCGCATCACCCCCGACGGCCAGACGGACACCACCTTCGATACCGGCTACGGCCCCAACCAGGCCGTGCGCGAGGTGGCCGTGATGCCCAACGGCAAGATCGTGGTCGCCGGCGACTTCACCCTCTACAACGGCACCGCCCGCGCCGGCTTCGCGCGGCTCCTCCCCAACGGCACGCTCGACGCTACCTTCAACAATTCCGCCGAGCTTTCCGGCCTGCCCACCCCTGGCGCTTCCGGCGCGGGCCCGAACGCCGACAACGCGATCTTTCCCATCCGCGTGCTCCTGCCGCAGGATGACAACAAGCTCGTCGTAGCCGGGGAGTTCACCCGCTTCTCCGCCACCACGCGCAATCGCATCCTGCGCCTCACCGCCGACACCACCGGCGACACCGGCGGTGGCACCACCCCGCCGCCGACGGTGATCGGTCCGGCCCGCCTCGCAAACGTCTCCACCCGCGGCCTCGTGGGCACCGGCGACAACGTGCTCATCGGCGGCCTCGTGGTCACCGGCTCGGGCGGCAGCGTGAACGTGCTCCTGCGCGCCCTCGGGCCAAGCCTTGCCGCGGCCGGCGTCCCCGGCACGCTCCAGCGGCCGGTCATCACGCTGAAGAACTCCCTCGGCGTCACCGTCGCCACCAACGATGGCTGGCAGCGCGCGGCCGACGGCGGCGCGGCCGTTTCCGCCACCGGCCTCGCGCCCTCCTCGACGAACGAGGCCGCGCTCACCGCCACCCTCCCGCCTGGCGCCTACACCGCCATCGTGAGCGGCTCGGCCAATTCCACCGGCGTCGCCCTCGTCGAGGCCTACGAGTTGACGGCCGCCTCGCCCGCCAAGCTCGGCAACCTCTCCACCCGCGGCCAGATCGGCACGGGCGACAGCGTGATGATCGGCGGCTTCGTGGTGCGCGCCGACAGCCCCACGCGCACCAAGCGCGTGGTGGTCCGCGCGATGGGACCGACGCTCGCCACTTACAACGTGGCCGGCACGCTCTCCGACCCGACGCTGCGCATCTTCGATTCCCGCGGCACGCTGCTCATCGCCAACGACAACTGGAACGACGGCAGCCAGGCCGCCGCCCTGCGCCAGTTGGGGCGCCAGCCCTTCGACTCGCGCGAGGCCGCCGTGGTGCTGGAGCTGCCGCCCGGCGCCTACACCGCCATCGTGAGCGGCGTGGGCAACACGACTGGCGTCGGCCTGATCGAGGCCTACGACGTGGAGTAGAGGGTGAAGCGGCTGGTCGCCATGGAGTGCGGGGGGGGGGGGCCCCGGCCGGGGC
>CALMOL010000180.1:0-3880 GCA_937871685.1 uncultured Verrucomicrobiota bacterium | reverse complement strand
GATCGAGGATCGGCCGCACCGCTTCGGCGGCAAACCGTGTTGAGAGCGGGAGCTAGCTCCCGCACTCCATGAAGACCTCGCCGCCCTCATCCTTTCACCGCCGCCAGCTCCCGCAGCAGGGCGCGGTTCAGGCGGATGCCGGCGTGGAGATTTTCGACCGGAAAGTTCTCGTTGGGCGAGTGCGCCCGGCAGTCCGGCAGGCACAGGCCAAGCAGCATCGTCTCCACGCCGAGGATGTCCTTGAACGCCTGCACGATGGGGATCGAGCCGCCCCCACGGTTGCACAGCGTCTTTCCGCCGAAGGTCTGCTCCAGCGCGCGTTGCGCGGCGAGCCCGTCGGGCGACTGTGCGTCCATCAGGTAGGGCGGGCCGGAGTGGCCCTTCTCGATGGTCAGCTTCACGCCGGGCGGGCAATGCTTGCGGAAGTGCTTCTCGACGAGGTCGAGGATCGCGTCGGGCTGTTGATCGGGCACGAGGCGAAAGGTCAGCTTGGCCATCGCGTGAGCCGGCAGCACCGTTTTTGAACCGGGGCCTTGGTAGCCTCCGCCAATGCCGTTTACTTCCGCGGTCGGCCGGCCGGTGGTTTGCTCGATGGGCGAGTAGCCCGCCTCGCCCCAGCCTTCGCTCACGCCGGTCAGCTCGCGCAGCTTCGCCTCGTTGAGCGGCAGCGACTTCCAAGCGTCGCGCTCCCATTGCTCCAGCGGGCGCACCGCATCGTAGAAGCCCTCGACCTGCACGTGGCCCTTGTCGTCGTGCAGGGTCGCCACGAGGCGCGCCACCGTCGTCGCCGGGTTCGCCACCGCGCCGCCGAAAAGGCCGGAATGGAGATCCATCGCCGGGCCGTCCACGCGCACCTCCATCGCGGCTACGCCGCGCAGGCCGTAGGTGAAGGTCGGCACGCCCTTGTCGGCCATCTCGGAGTCCGAGATGGCGACGAGGTCACACCTCAATTCGTCGCGATGCTTTTCCAGGAAGGGCGTGAGGTTCGGCGAGCCGATCTCCTCCTCGCCCTCGACGAGGAAGATCACGTTCACGGGCAAATCACCGTCCTCGCGCAGGGCCTCACCCACGCCGAGGATGTGCGCGAGGATCTGCCCCTTGTTGTCGGCCGCGCCGCGCGCGAAGACCACGCCGTCCTTGACCACCGGCTCGAAGGGCGGCGCATCCCACAGCTCGATAGGGTCCACCGGCTGCACGTCGTAATGCCCGTAGATGAGCACCGTGCGGCGGCCGGCCTGGGGCGCGCTTCGCCCGACGATCACCGGATGGCCGGGCGTCGGATGCACCTCCGCCTTCAGCCCGACCGACTCCAGCTTGGCCGCGACCCAATCGGCACAGCGGCGCGTGTCGTCGTTGTTTGCGGGATTCGTCGAGATCGAGGCGAAGCGAAGGAACTCAAGGAGCTGGTCGAGCGGCTTTTGGGAATCGGAGGAAGGCATGGTGCCGCGCAGCCTAGGACGCGGCGCGGGAGGCGCAAACGGCCGGGAATGCAGATCAGCTTTGCTCCCTCAAAACCGCCGGATCACCCCCAGGCTGAACCCCAGCACGTCGAAGCCGTAGTTCGGGTGCGTCAGATAGGCGTTGGAAATGTGCTGGTGCGTGGCGCTCGCCGTCACGCTCCAGCGCCGGTTCACCTCGTAGCGCAACCCCGCGCTGAACTGGTAGGAGAAAGTGAGGTCCTGCTGCTGCGCCTCGAAATAGCCTCGCGAGTCCGTCTGGCCAAACGCGCCGCGCGCTTCCACGTATGGCGCCAAGCGCGCGCGCGGCTGGACAAAGTAATAGCGGAGGCCCAAGCCGGCGCCGACGAAATAGCTCTCCGCACCGCGCACGATCACGCTGCCGGTGAGGAAGGCGCTGCCCTCGAAGCAGCCGCGCAGCAGGCTTGGCCCCGCGGGGCTGGTCAATTGGAGGCGCAGCGACAAGGTTTCCGTGAGGAGGCGATAGTGGAGCGGATTGCCCGTGCGGGTCGCGAAGACGTTCAGGATCGGATTCGGAATGGTGTGGTAAACGTAGGCGGACTCCAGGCCCAGCGCCCACTGGCCCCGCCGCCACGTTGTCTCGGAATCCTCGGCAACGATCTTCGCCGCGGGCGCCACCGCCAATTCCCCCGCGCAGGCGGTCCCCGTGGCGCCCAATTCCCCCAGGATCGCGGCGACTCCGAGAAGTGCCGCAACGGCGCCCTGGGAAAAGATTCTCTCGACTTGGGACATGCGGTCTGAAGGCGGAAGCCTCTACGACCCGATAAGTTGGCTCGGGGTTTCGCCTGACCCCACCAGCCGGGCAGCCTTGCGTCAAGCTTTCCCGCCAGGAATCCCGCTTGCGGCCACGCCCGCGTCGTCTTACACCAACACTGCCAACTTCCTCCTTGCCCGGCTGGCCGCGCCGTTCGAGGGGTGCGCCCTTTTTCTCTCCAGCCCACGGCCCCGTCGGCCGCCCGATGTTCCTCCAATCGCTCGAGCTCCACGGCTTCAAGTCCTTCGCCAACAAGACGAAGCTCACGTTCCCGCGCGGCGTCTCCGCCATCGTCGGCCCCAATGGCTGCGGCAAGTCCAACGTCCTCGACGCCATCCGCTGGGTTCTCGGCGAGCAGTCCGCCAAGGCCCTGCGCGGCGGCGAGATGTCCGACGTGATCTTCTCCGGCTCCGACTCCCTCCCGCCGGTCGGCTTCGCCGAGGTCTCGCTCACCTTCGCCGAGTGCGAGCGCGAGCTGGGCGTGGAATTCCACGAGGTCAAGATCACCCGCCGCCTCTTCCGCGACGGCAAGTCCGAATACCTCCTCAACGGCGCCGGCTGCCGCCTCAAGGACATCCACCAGCTCTTCATGGACACCGGCATCGGCCGGACCGCCTACTCCATCATGGAGCAGGGCAAGATCGACCTCCTCCTCTCCTCCCGCCCCGAGGACCGCCGCGCCGTCTTCGAGGAAGCCGCCGGCATCACCCGCTACAAGGCGCAGAAAAAGGAAGCCCTCCGCAAGCTCGAAGCCACCGAGAACAACCTCCTGCGCCTCGACGACATCCTGAAGGAAGTCCAGCGCCAGCTCAACTCCCTCTCCCGCCAAGCCGCCAAGGCCCGCCGCCACCAGGAATTCACCACCGTCCTCCGCCTCCTCGAAACCCACGGCGCCGACCACCAATACCGCCTCCTCGCCGCCGAGCGCGAGTCGCTCACCGCGCGCATCACCCAGCTCCGCGCCGCCCAGGCCGACGCCGAGCAAGCCGCCACCGAAGCCGAGGACGACCTCGCCGCCCGCCAAGCCGAGCTCGCCGAGCGCGACGAGGCCCTCACCGAAGCCCGCTCCCGCGCCGCCGACGTGAAGGGCCGCCTCGTCCAGTCCCAGGCCCGCATCGAGTTCAACCGCGAGCGCACCACCGAGGGCGAGCGCCTCATCGCCAAGCTCCGCGAGGAAATCACCGCCGCCGAGGAAAAGCGCGACCAGCAGCAAACTCGCCTCGCCGAGGCCGACGACGCCGAGCGCGCCCTCACCGCCATCCTCGCCGCGCAGCAGGGCCGCTTCGACGAGGAGAATCTCGCCGTCCAATCCCTCCGCCTCCGCCGCGCCCAGGCCGAGACCTCCGCCCAGCCCGCCGCCCAAGCCGCCGCCGGCGCCGAGGGCCGCGTGCAATTCCTCCGCGCCGAGGCCGGCCGCGTCGGAGCCGGCGCCGAATCCGCCGAGCAGCGCGCCGCCCAGCTCACGCAAGAGATCGCCGCCCTCGGCCCGCAAAAGTCCACCGCCTCCGCCGCCCTCGCCGAAGCCCGCGCCGCCCAGGGCACCAACGCCCGCTCCATCACGAGCCTCGCCGACGCCGCCAAGTCCGCCGACGCCGCCCTCGCCGAAGCCCAGCGCTCCGCCCAGTCCGCCGACCAAGCCCGCTCCGGC
>CALMOL010000179.1 GCA_937871685.1 uncultured Verrucomicrobiota bacterium | reverse complement strand
ACCTCGCAGCATCTGGCGGGCGAACTCTTCACGCAGATGTCCGGCCTCAAGATGGTGCACGTGCCCTATGCCGGCAGTCCGCAGGCGGTGCAGACGAAGTATCATTTGCCGGATCAATTTTTCCTCATCAGCAACCAGCTCTGGCAGCACAAGAATCACCTCCTCGTCTTCGAGGCGCTCGCGCTGCTCGCCCGGCGCGTGGGCGACGTGATCGAGCCCGCGCGCGCGGCGGCGTTTTTGGAAGGATTCCTCTCGGTGAACGCGCTCGTGCTCGTGAAGAACCGCGCCATCGTCGCCGCGCGCGACGGATTTCTCGCCGGCCTGCCGGCAGACCAGTTCCGCGCGGCGCTGCCGGCCCTGCGCCGCGCCTTTGCGGACCTGGGCGCGAGCGAGCGGCGCTTCCTGCTGGAGCAGGTGGTCGGCCTGCGCGAGAGCGGCGCGGACGCGAAGGCGATGCTCGCCGCGCCGGACGCGGCCGCGCTGAAAGAAATGGGCGGCGCGGTGGCCGCCGCGCTGGACGACCTCGACGACCTCCTATGAACCCGGACGACGCCGCAAGCCTGCTCCGCTGGCGCCTCGCGCTCGGCGAGGAAGCCGAGCGCACCGACGGGCGCTTCGCCCTCGGCGGCCTGTGCGCCGCGCAGGGGATGGCGCTGGAGGCGAGCTGCGGCCTCGACGACGCGGAGGAGGCCGGCGAGCTCGACGAGACGCTGGGCTTCGTCTATGGCTCGGTCGCCCCCGGCCGGCTGACCGCCTACCTGCCGCGCTGGCTGGAGCGCGTCCGGCGGTTCTTCGACGGCGAGACAATCGCCCTGGTGCAGAAGGACGCGATCGAGAGGAAGGGCCTCACCCGCCTCCTTTTCGAGCCCGAAACGCTGCCCTACCTCGACAAGAACGTGGACCTCGTCGCCACGCTCCTCTCGGCGCGCGCGCTCGTGCCGGACGAGGCGCGCGAGATCGCACGGGGCATCGTGCGCGAGGTGGTGGACGACCTCCGCCGCAAGCTCGCCACCGAGACCCGCACCGCTTTGCTCGGCGCGGTGCGGCGCAATTCCCGCTCTCCCCTCAAGGTCGCGCGCAACCTCGACTGGAAGCGCACCATCGCGCGCAACCTTCATACCTGGGACGCCAAGCACCGCCGGCTCGTCCCGGAGCGCTTCTCCTTCCTCGCCAACCAGCGGCGCCAGCACGAGTGGGAGGTCGCCATCCTCGTGGATCAGTCCGGCTCCATGGCCGTGAGCGTGGTCTATAGCGCGATCATGGCGGCCATCTTCGCGTCGCTCGATGTGCTCCGCACGCGCCTGGCTTACTTCAACCACGACACCGTCGTGGACATGACGCCGATGCTCACGGACCCGGTGGACGTGCTGTTCGCGGCGCAGCTCGGCGGCGCGGAGGACTTCAACCGCGCGGTCGCCTTCGCGCAGGAAAATTTCCTCGAGCGCCCGGAGAAGACCATTCTGCTGCTCATCACGGACCTCTTCCACACCGCGGGCGACACCGAGCAGTTCCTCCTGCGGATGCGGCAGCTCGTGGAGTCGAAGGTGAAGGCGATCGTGCTGCTGAAGCTTTCCGACGCCGGCCAGCCGAGCTACGACCACGAGCTGGCGGCGCGCCTCGTCGCGCTTGGCGTGCACTGCTTCGGCGCCACGCCGCGCCTCCTCATCCAGGTGATGGAGTGCATCCTCAAGAATCAGCCCTACGACCACCTGCTCCAAAAGAAGCCATGAACGACGAGCCGCGTCCCATCACCCTGGCGGAGCTTCGGGTCGTCGTCACCGACCCGGCCGAGCTCGCCAAGGGCACGCAGATCCTCGACCGGGGCGGCCTCGCGCACTTCGCGCGCCACGGCAGCAAGCTCTTCGCCGAAGCCGCCGGCAGCGGCGCCGCGCCCTACCGGCCGCAAATCGTTTTCGAGGAGAAGGGCCCGCGCGGTCGCTGCTCGTGCATGGCGGCGCGGACGCGGCCGTTCTGCAAGCACGCGGCGGCCCTGCTGGTCGCCTGGGCGCGCGACCCCGCAGGCTTCGCGGTGGCCGAGGCGCCCGCCGCGCCGCCCGCCGGGACCGAGCCCGGCGAGCCGCGCCGGATCGCGCCCAAGCGCGCCAAGACCGACAAGAACGCGCTCCTGCGCTCCGGCGTGGAGCAGGTGCTCACGCTGGTGCGAGAGCTGGCCGTCGCCGGCGTGGGCGCCATCGCGGCCGAGCGCGCCGAGCAGGTGCGCGCCCTCGCCGAAACGCTGCGCGCGGAGGGGCTGCGCCGGCTCAGCGCGCGGACGCTCGAGCTCGCCAGGCTGCTCACGGTCGCGGCGCGCCATTACGCGGCCTTCGACCCTGCGGAATACGCCGCCGCGCTCGGCGACCTCCTTCTCAGCGCGAAACGCATCGCGAAGCACCTGGACGGCGGCGATGCGCTCAAGCCCGAGCACGTCGAGGAACTCATCGGCCGGACCTGGGGCAAGAAGGACCGGCAGCCGGTCAACGGGCTGGACCTCGTGGAATATTCCTTCCGCCACGCCGTCACCGCCGACGATTTTTCCATCCGCGAGAGCCGCTTCCTCGACTTGCGCGACGGCGCGCACTACTCCGAAAAGCAAATCCTTCCCGCCTTCCTCGCCAAGCGCACCGCCCCGAAGGCCTCCTACCAAGGGCTCGCTTTGCGCGGCGCGGCGGGCTCCCGCTACCCGGGCTTCCCGCCGGGACGCTTGGAAATCACCGAAAAGGGCGCGGTGGCGCCGCTGGACACGCCCGCGCTGGAAGCGCTCACGGCGCGCCTCGTGCCCAGCGTGCGCGCCGCCCTCGCCGCGCTCCAGGAACAGCGCAAGGACCCCTTCGCGCCGGACCTCCTGCCCGTGGGGCTTGCCTGCGACACCCTCTGCGCGGACGCTGGCCGGCTCTTCGCGCTCGACGCCGACGGCCACGCGCTCGCCCTGCCCGCCGACGCGGACGCCGAGGCGCTGCTCACCAGCGCGCTGGCGGAAGCGGAGCTGGTCGCGCTGCTGGGCGACATGATGATCGACGGCGCGCTGCCCGCGCTCTTTCCCCACGCGGTCCTGCTCCGCCGCGGCGGCGCGCTGGAGCTGGTGCCGGTGGCGACGGATGATCCCTCCGCCCGGCGCGAACGCGCCGGCGCCAAACCGGAGCCGGCGCCCGTCCGCCGGCGCTGGCTGGAAAGCGCGCGCGAGCTGGGCGTTTCGCCCGGCGCGGTGATCCTGGGCGAGGTGCGCGAGGAAATGGCGGAGGCCCTCGCGGAGGGCCTGGGCAGCCTCGACGCGCGCCGGGCCGCGCCGTGGGCTGCGCGCCTGGGCGAGTTGAACCTCGCCAAGCCGGCCGCTTTGCTCACCGACTTGGCCGCGCGCCCCGACCCGGCCGACAAGCTCGACGATGCCATCAAGCTCCACCAGGTCTTCGGCCTCGGGCTGGCGCGGCTCGCCGGCGTGCGCGCCGTGGACCGCGCGCAAATGACCGCATCGCCGCTGCACCCGTCCATCCACGTGCGCGCGCCGGGAGAAACGTGGCCGGCGGACGAGCTGCTCGATCGCCTCGGGCGCGATGGCCTCGGTCGGCACGAGCGCGCGGTCGTGGTGGCCCGCTCGCTGGCGGCCTGTTCGGCCGAGGATCTGGGCCGGCTCGCCCACACGCTGTGGTCGGACGGCAGCCTCACGGTCCTTGTCGCCGAGGTTTATGCGCGGCATCCGGCGCTCGCCCTGGAGCGCGCGCGGGAAATTCTTACCTCCTGCACCGGCAACCGCTCGTGGAGCATGATGAGTCAGCACACCGTCGGCGCGCGGGTGGCCAAGATGTCCGCCCTCCGCGTCCTCTCGCGTCTGACCACGCCGGAAGCGCGCGTCCTCCTCATTGATTGCTCGAAAGCTTCCGGGCTCGAGGTAATGATGTCGAAGGTCGGCCGCCAGCTCGATCCCGCGCTGCGGGCCTTCGCGCGGCAATGCCTTTGGGGAAAGCCGGACCCGGTGCCGCCCGAAATGCTCGACGGCCTGCTCGCCGCCAACCGCGAAGACCGCGTCAACGCCCTGCGCCGGCTCGGAGAGCGCGGCGTGCTCGCCGCCCTTCCGCCGGTGCGCCAGCTCGCCGCGAGCGATCCCTCCCGCGAGGTGCGCCGCGCCGCGTGGGCCGCGCAGGCCCTTCTGCTCGACGTGGACGCCGCCGAGCCACTCATCGCGCGCCTCCGGCAGCGCCGGGACAACGACGACGACGCGCGCGAGGCCGCCACCGCCCTCGGGCTGCTCGGCGACCGCCGAAGCAACGCCCCCTTGCTCGACGCCTTCGAGGAAACGTGGAAACCCGGCGTCATCGCGGAGAGCCTGCGGAACATCGGCCCCTCGATCCTGCCGGCGCTGCTCGACCGCGTCGAGGCGCGCCCCGAGCTGGCCGCGCGCGTCGCCGGCCAGCAGGTGGTCACGGGACTCCCGGCCGACGAGACGCTCCCCGTTTTCCTGGCGCGGCTGCCCGATCCGCTCGATGAGCCCGGCGTGACGCGAGCCGCGCTGCTGCTCAAGCTTTCCGCCGGCCTGCCGCCGCTCGCCGAGGCCCTGCGCCGCGCGCTCGCTGGGCGGGGCACCACGTTCGCGCCCAATTCCCCGACCGGCCGCCGGCTCGCCAAGCTGCTGTGAGCAGAGGGAAGCCGGCTTGCGGAAGGCCTTTATGGAGTGTGGGGGCTTGCTCCCGCTTTCAACACGCTCTTGGACCAAAGCGGCGCCGCCGAACAGGATGCCGCGGTCGCGGACGGTTGCGCTGCCGTGATAAGAGCGGGAGCAAGCCCCCGCATTCCATAAAGGCCTTCCGCAAGCTCAGCGGTCGAGGAGACGCTGCAGCGCCGCGGCGGCGTCCGCGGGCGCGATGGCGTGGAGGCAGCGCAGGTCGAGCGGGCACTCCTTGAGAAAGCACGGCGAGCATTCCACCTGCCGGCGCAACACGCGCGCGCGCCCCGGCGCGGCCAGCGGCCCCGTGGCCTGCGGGTCGGTGGAGCCGAACACCGCCGCCAGCGGCACGCCGAGGAACGCGGCGAGATGCATCGTGCCGGTGTCATTGGTGAGCAGGGCGTCGCAGCCGCGCAGCGTCTCGATGAGCTGCGCAAGCGTGGTCTGGCCGAGGAGGTTCTCGCACGCCTCCGCGCCCAGCGCGGCCTCGATGACCGCGCCGGCCGGGGCGTCGGCCGCGGTGCCGACCAGCACCCAGCGCACGGGTCGCGACGCCTGCGCGGCGAAGAGCTTGGCCGCTTCCGCGAAGCGCTCGGCCGGCCAGCGCTTCGTCGGGCCGTATGCCGCGCCCGGGCAGCGGGCCAGGCGGAGGGAAGAGGAAGTAGAAGATGGGGGCCGGAAGATGGAAGCGGGCAGGGGGGGTCCCTCCGGCCGGAGGGAAGCCGGCGGCGCGCCGACGCTCGTGGCGAGGTGGAGATAGCGCGCGGCGTGGTGGGGGCGCGCAGGCCCGGGCGGGACGGCTGGCTCGGAGACGACTTGGTTGAGCAGCCAGGAGCGCGAGTGGCCGGGGAAGCCGACGCGCCGGGGCACGCCCGCCAGCCACGCCTCGGCGGCGGAGCGCAGGGAATTGGGCAGGAGCACGGCCGCGTCGAACGGGCCGGCCTTTCGCACGAGCGACGCCACCGCGAGGGCGCCGCGGCGCGCGCCGGGGATGACGATCACTCCTGCCGCCGCGGGGACCGCGCGCCAAAAGTCGGCGAGCTTCTCGGGCGCGAGAATCGTGACCTCCGCGTCGGGCCGGCCGGCGGCCATGGCGCGCACGGCCGGCGCGGCCATCACCGCGTCGCCGAGCCAGTTGGGCGAGCGCACGAGAAGGCGGAAGCGCCGAGAGGATGGAGGATGGAAGATGGAGGATGGCAGCGAACCCGGCGACGAGGCCGAGGCCGCCGTTTCGGGGATTGCGGTGGTGGCAGGACGAGCGACCTGGGCACCCGCCTCCTGCCATCCTCCATCCTCCATCCTCTCCGCCTTTCTCGGTCCTTCCACTCCGCGCTTGGTGGCGGCGAGGAGGAAGCGGGGCTTGGGCGTCTTCCAGCGATTGTGGACCCAGAACCAGTCGGCGGGCGAGGCGGCGATCTGCTCCTCCAGCGCGGCGTTCACGCGGATCGTCAGCGCCGCGGCGGACTCGCCCGGGCGTGGCGTGAGCGGCGCGCCGGTGAGCACGCGCCAGCGGGCAGGGCCGGCCGTCACCATCGCGGTGGGCACGAGCGGCACGCCGGCGCGCCGCGCGATGAGCGCGGCCAGCGGCGAGGTGGAGGCGAGGCGCCCGAAGAACGGCGTCCACACGCCGCCGTCGCCCGCATGCTGGTCGGCAAGCACGCCGAGGGCGTTGCCGGCGCGCACGAAGGCGGCCGGCGCGTGGAAGCCGGTCTTGCGGTCGAAAAGTTCGAGTCCATGCGCGGCGCGCAGGCGGCGGACCCACGCCTCAAGGCGCGCATCGCGCAGCGGCTGGTAGATCGTGCCGGAGCGCAAACCGGGGACGAGGGCCGAGATGCGCGCCCACATTTCCCAGCAACCCAGGTGCGAGAGCAGCGCGAGCGCGCCGCGGCCCCGCGCGTTTGGCTCGCGCATGGCGCGCGCCCACGCCTCCAAGCTCGCGGGCTCGATTCGGGCACGGAACTCGTCCACCCGCATGAAGGCCGTGCGGACGCCGCACAGGAGATTCGCCCCGAAGCGGGAGAACGAGTCGCGCGCGATGAGGTTGCGCTCGGCGGCCGGCTTCTCGGGGAAGGCGATGCGCAGATTATGCCGCGCGAGCCGGCGGTAGCCGGGGAGAACCCACCAGCCCACGCGCCCCAGCATCGCGCCGAGCGCCCACGCCGCGCGCAGCGGGAGCAAGCGCACGAGGCCGACGAGCAGGCGGACGAGGAGGTAGGGGAGCAAGGGGCCGAGAAGATGGAGGATGGAGAGCCGAGCGTAGCGAGACAGCCAGGGTGCGCGGGGGTCAATGGCAGGGAACCGCCGAGCTTGCGAAATCCCATCGGAGGCGAGGAAACGTCGCGCCCGGTGCCGAAGATCATCCACGCGACCGCGGTCGAGTAATGCCTGCGGTCCGGTCTGACGCCCGCTGCCATCTTCCATCCTCCATCCTCTCGGTCTCGCTCATCGGGCCTTCGGCACGCCGGGCGGTCGCTCGGACAGCGCGGGGATGCCGTCCTGGACCAAGGCGGGATCGGCCTCAGCGGGTGTTTGAAGACGGCCGCCGCGCACCTCCACGCGGCCATCGCCCAGGCGCGCGAGGGTGGGGCGGGAGCCGGTGCGCTCGACGAAGATTTCCTGCGCCACGCGCTCGCCGTCGGGCGTGACCTGCGTGTAAAAATACGCCCGCGGCGCGGCCATGTGCAGGATGTGAAGATTGTTGCCCCGGTCGAGCATGGTCTGCGGCTCCACGGCGGCGGGCAGCAGGCGGCCGATGGGCCGCGTGCCATAAACGAGCGTGCCCTGGGGCTCGCGCACGCGCACGTAGAGCAGGAGCCGGTCGGGCAGCGAGTGGGTGAGGAGCTGGTATTCGCGCAGCTCGCCGGAGCCGGGCTTGCCGACGGTCTGGCGCATCACGGTGCGGCCCTCGGTGAGGTCGAAGGCTTGGTAGGCGGAGGAAAAGAAGCGGCCGAAGTCGCGCGCGAAGATCGTGGCGCGCAGACGGTGCTGGCCGAAGTCGCGGATGGGGAAGAGCGGAGTGAGGTCGAGCTTGCGCGTGACGCGATCGCCGGCGCGCAGGGTGAGCGGGGAGATCTTGTAGTCGGCCTCGAAGGGCACGAGGAGGCGGCCGTCCGAAGTGTTGATCTCGAAGCCGAACCACTGCCGGCCGCCGTCCTCCTCGAGGCGGAGGTCCTGGCCGGAGTAGTTCGTGACGGTGACGGTGGCGAAGATCGGCTCGTAGAGGATGTAGAGCCGCCGCGAGAGCTTGAGTTCCACCTGCACCTGCGCCGCGGCCCCAGCGGCAAGGCCCAGAATTCCCGCGAGAAAGATCAGGGGCGCGAGGAAACGGCAGGGGCGCATGGGCGACGCGGACCTTCTCCCGCCGCCGCGAAAAGGAAACCCCCGACACCCGGCCCGAGGAATGGACCACAGATTTCGCAGATTGCACAGATTTGGGGAGACCAAGAGCGGGAGGTTTTTGAGGGGGCAGAACGTGGCGATCCGCCCCGATGGCTCTGCGAAGGCAGCGAAACTTTCCCAGGAACCCGCCGTCGCCTCGCGGCGTTCTCCCGCGACCGGTCTTTCCCAAATCTGCGTAATCTGCGAAATCTGTGGTCCGATCCTCGGCCTCGGCAGGTTTGCGGGCCGGGCCGGAGCCGGCCATCGTCCCAGCCCGCCATGACCCGCACGCTCGTCAAAGACGCCCTCGCCGCTGATTCGCCCCGCGACTCGATCCTCATCCAGGGCTGGGTGCGCACGCGGCGCGACGCCAAGGAGTTTTCCTTCCTCGAAGTCAACGACGGTTCCTGCCTGCGCGGCCTCCAGGTGATCGTGGACGCGGCGCTGCCAGACTACGCGCACATCCACCGCGCGGCCACCGGCGCGGCCGTGGCCGTGCGCGGGCGACTCGTGGAATCCAAGGGCGCGGGGCAGAAGTGGGAGGTCGCGGCCGAGACCTTGGAAATCGTCGGCGAGTGCCCCGGCGAATACCCGCTGCAAAAGAAGGGCCACACGCTGGAATTCCTGCGCGAGATCGCCCACCTGCGGCCGCGCTCGAACCTCTTCGGCGCCGTGTTCCGCGTGCGCTCGCGCCTGGCCTACGCGATCCACCGGTTCTTCCAGGAAAAGGGCTTCTTCTACATCCACACGCCGGTCGTCACCGCGTCAGACTGCGAGGGCGCGGGCGAGATGTTCCGCGTGACCACGCTGGACCTCGCCGCGCCGCCGCGCACGAAAGAGGGCGGCGTGGACGACGCGCGCGACTTCTTCGGAAAGCCGGCCTTCCTCACCGTGAGCGGGCAGTTGGAGGCCGAAACTTTCGCGTGCGCGCTGTCGAACGTCTATACCTTCGGCCCCACGTTCCGCGCGGAGAACTCCAACACTTCACGCCACGCGGCCGAGTTCTGGATGATCGAGCCGGAGATGGCGTTCTGCGACCTCCAGGGAGATATGGATCTCGCCGAGGAGTTCGTGAAGGCGCTCATCACCGACGTGCGCGCGAACTGCGCGGAGGACCTCGCGTTCTTCGCCAAGTTCGTGGACAAGGAACTCCTCACTCGTCTCGACTTCGTGCTGGAACGCCCCTTCGAACGCCTGCCCTACGACGACGCCGTCGATCTCCTCCAAAAGAGCGGCCGGAAGTGGGAATACCCCGTGGAGCGCGGCCAGAATCTCCAGGCCGAGCACGAGCGCTGGCTGACCGAGGAGCATTTCAAGCGGCCGGTCACCGTCTTCAACTACCCGAAGGCCATCAAGCCCTTCTACATGCGCGCCAACGACGACGGCCGCACCGTGGCCGCGATGGACGTGCTGGTGCCCGGCATCGGCGAGATCGTGGGCGGCTCGCAGCGCGAGGAGCGCCTCGACGTGCTGCGCGAAAACCTCGCCGCGCACAAGCTCTCCGAGAAGGACTACTGGTGGTATGCCGACCTGCGCCGCTTCGGCACCGTGCCGCACGCCGGCTTCGGCCTGGGCTTCGAGCGGATGCTGATGTTCGTGAGCGGCGTGGCCAACATTCGCGACGTGATCCCCTTCGCGCGCACGCCGGGATCGGCGGAGTTTTGATTCAGCCGCGGAGGCGTCTTGTCGGCGGGAACGGGCACGTGTTAAGTCCCGGCGTCATGAGCACCGACGTCCTTCCCGAGCGCCCGCTCACTTACGAAGAGGAAAGGGGAAAGCCCATGCCGAGCTTCAACCACGGCTTCATCCAGATGCGTCTGGGTATCCAGTTTGCCAAGCATCCAGAGTTTGAGCCCGCAGGTGAGGTCACGCTCGAACTTGTTCCTGGTGATCCAAAAACACCGGACCTCATCGTGCAGCCGCGCCAGTCGCTGGACTTGCGGCGGGACGTTACGCGCCCGACTGATCCACCCCTGCTCGCGGTGGAGATCGTCTCGCCCAGCCAGGGGATGCAGGAAATTATGGATAAGGTGAAGTTCTATCTCACCCACGGCGTCAAGAGCGTGTGGGTGGTCGTCCCGCCGTTGCATGAGGTCGCGATCTTCCTGCCCGATGGTTCGCGGCAAAGCCACCACGCGGGCGTGGTGCGTGACCCAGCCATCGGCGTGACGGCAGACTTGGACGCGGTGTTTTCATGAGCCATTGGCCGCGGCGATGTGACCGCGCCTGGAATCGATGCGCGTTTCCGGCGCGGCGGCGCTTCGGTCGGGCGCATGAAAATTCCTCGCCCTTCCCTTCGCTTCCTCGCCGCCCTCCGCCGCCGTGCGCTTGTCCTCGCCGGCGCGCTGCTCGTGCCGCTCATGCCCGCCTGCTCGGTGGTCGAGCTGGGCGTCACCAGCGCGGTCTATGCCGCGGCCATTCCGCTCTTCGCGCTCCAGCTCGCCGCGGGTGACGTGGAGCGGTTCTTCGCCGGTCGCTCGGACCTGCCGGCCGGCGCACCGCTTGACACCGCCTTCGGCCGCATCTCGGTGCCGGTGGCGGGGTTCTTTGCCCAGCCCGGCGTCGGCTCGGCGAACGCCGTCACGCTGGTCTCGTCGCGCCCCGCGGGAGGCGGCCAGGGCTTCGGCGGGCGTTTCGACTCGTGCGCGTTTCCCATTCCGACCGGCGCACGCACGCCGCGCGAGGCGCTCTACCGCCAAGCGGAGATCGCTGGCCAGAGCCACGTCCTGCGCGCGCGGAAGCTCGTGTCCGGGGCAGAGGTGACGTGGCGCGGGATGCGCGCGTGGAGCTTCGAGGCGGTGCTGCCAGTAGGGCTCGACGGCCAGCCGGCGTGGTGCCGCGGGATGCTCGTGCTGCACCAAGGGAAGGGCTACTTCCTCGCGCGCTCCGTGCCGCTGGAGACTGAGGCCGCGCGCGCGCTTGACCCGTCCAGCCGCGAGGCGCAGCGGGCGCGCGAGGAATTCCGTGGCTTCGCCGCGGGCTTCCGACCCAGCGTTGCGCTTGCCAGCTCCAGCACCATTGGCGTCGGCGGCGCGCTCGACCTGCCGCGTTGAGCCGACTTGGAGTGCGGTGGCAAGCGTCAGCGCGACGCCGCCTTCGCTGGATGACCGCGGTTTCAATCCCAAGGCGGCGT
>CALMOL010000178.1 GCA_937871685.1 uncultured Verrucomicrobiota bacterium | reverse complement strand
GGCAGGAACTCCACGGCGCCTGCGAGGGAATGCGTCACGAACGCGCGGAGGCTCGCAAGGAGATTCTGCGCCGACGCGGCGAATTCTTGCCCTCCGGCATGGGGGAGGTCCGGGATAAAGTCCATTTCGACGGCTCCCTCGCGATGTCGGAGGGCGATCGTCACGCCGCCTCCTCGCGAGGGCAGCGCCGCCTCGGCGGCCTCCTCGGCCGCCGAGGCCCAGGTGGCCGGACGATCCTCAAGGGTAACTTGGTCGCCCTCCACGCGGAGGGACGTGGCGTCGGGCTTGCGCGCGAGGACGAGGCCGTGCAGCGCGCTGGCGAGGTATTGCCGCAGCTCGAAGGCGCGAGGCCGCCCTGAGACTTGGTCAAGGATCAGCTCGCGCAGCGCGTTCGCCTGGGTCGCCGCGAGGCGGAGGCTCTCGCCGACAAGGGCCTGCCCATCGCGATGGCGGGAGAGGAAAGTGGCGAGGTCATCGCGGCGCAGAGAGCCATCGGCGAGGGCACGCTCGAGGGCGGCGCGGCGGGGCTCCAGCGACGAAGACGCGAGCAAGGCCGCACCGAGGCGATTGTTCAGGTCGTGCATCGTGCCGGCGGCGACACGGGCGAGGCGTGACTCGCGGGCCAACGCGCGCGCCGGCGGCATCCAGCCATCGGTGGGGACGGGCACGGGGTTCAAGGACGCGCCAGCAATGCCACGCACGCCACGGATTGCAATCACGCGAGGCTGAAATTCCCTGGCGCTCCGACAAAAACCCGCTATCATCTTCGGCCCGCGGGTCGTTAGCTCAATTGGTTAGAGCAAGTGACTCTTAATCACTAGGTTCTCGGTTCGAGTCCGAGACGACCCAGAAGCTTTCTCCTGGGGGGCTGCAAGTGACTGTGCAAGTAGCCCCAGGGTAGAATCCGTGGAAGGCGGTCTTCGATATAAAACTTGGGGATGGAAGGGCCAGACGTCCATTCACCGGGGGAGCCTGCGAGAAACCATCGGTCGGAAACGAGCGCACGTGGCGCTCGCAGCGTTGTTTCCGGACTGAGCTTGTCGCAGGATGACGGACGCGGCGCGGGCGGCGGCGCGTGCAGCATGTCTGTTCCGCGGCACCAACTCCATGAAGTCATCCGAGCGTCCGCCTGGTCCCGACGATTCCCCAGCCCCGCGCCGCAACCGCGGGGAACTCGAACCGCCCGCGGGTCCGGTCGCCGCGCTTGACCGGCTCGCTGCCGAATTACCGCCGGCGGATCCTACGCGTCGCGCGCTGTTGCGCCTACGGGGCGAGGTGGCGGCCCAAGAGGAGATGATCGGAGAAGCGCGCGCCGCCATCGAGCAACTGGAAGAAGTAGTGAAAAAGGTGACCGCGCCGGCCAACCGCATCGGCCTGCTTCTTGCCTTGCCGGAGCGCGATCTCGCGCACGTCCTCGTGGGGGGCTCGGACTACTTCTGCCGAGTGGACCCCCGGATGCCGGCTTCGCGCCTGCGGCGAGGGGCGCGCGTCCTGGTAAACGAGGCCTTCGCGGTCGTCGGTGACCTGGGTCCAGACCCGGGCGGGCCGGTGGTCAAGGTGGCCGAGGTGCTCAGCAGCGACCGCTTGCGCATCGGCCAGGACCATGGTCTGCAGTCGGCTGTGCTCATCCGGTCGGCCGAGGTTCAGCGCGCGAAGATCAAGGCTGGCGACGAGGTGCGTGCCGACCCGGCCATGCGCGTGGCGCTGGAAGTCATGGTGCGTCCCGAGTCGAAGGAGCACTATTTGGAAGACGTGCCGGAGCTTCCGTGGGAAAAGGTGGGCGGCCAAGCGGAGGCCATCTCGGCGATCCGGGACGCCATCGAGCTGCCGCTGGTCCACGGCGAGTTGTTCCGGCGCTTCGAGCACGCGGTTCCCAAGGGCTTCTTGCTCCACGGCCCGCCTGGGTGTGGAAAAACCCTCATCGGCAAGGCGACGGCCTGGAACCTCACCCAGCAATACCGCGAGCGGACCGGCCGTGAGGCGCGCGAGTGCTTTCTCCACGTCAAGGGGCCGGAGATCCTCAACATGTGGGTGGGCGAGAGCGAACGGATGGTGCGTGAGCTGTTCGAGAACGCCCGGGAAAAGCGGCGGCAGGGATTTCTGCCTTTCATCTTCATCGACGAGGCGGAGAGCATCCTCGGCACTCGCCGCGCCGGGCGGCACGCGAGCATCCTCTCGACGCTCGTGCCGATGTTCTGCACTGAGATGGACGGCATCGAGTCGCTGGAGGAGGTCGTCATCATCCTCGCCTCGAACCGCGCCGACCTCATTGATCCGGCGATCCTGCGTCCTGGACGCATTGATCGAAAGATCCGCGTGCGCCGGCCTGATCGCGCGGGGGCGCGGGAAATATTCCGCATCTACCTCCACGCCGGGCTGCCTTACGACGCCGCCCTCCTCGCCGATTGCAGTGGCTCGCCAGCCGCGGCCTCGGAGCGCTTGGCCGATCTCGCGCTGGAGCGCCTCTTCTCGCCCGCGCCTGAAAACCGCTTCTTGGAGGTCACGCTCCGCTCGGGCCGCAAGGAGTCGCTGCGCCGCGGTGACCTCCTCTCGGGTGCCCTGATCGCTTCCATCGCCGAGCGCGCGAAGGGCGCGGCCATCAAGCGCACCGTGTCGGGTCGCGGCGACGAGGAGGGAATCAGCTCCGCTGACATGCTGGCAGCGGCGGACGCCGAGTTCGCCGAGAACGACGTGTTCCCGCCGGGTGACCTCACCGAGGACTGGCTGAAGCTCGTGGACCACGAAACCGAGAACGTGGTTCGCGTGGCCCCGGTGCGCGTGGGTCGAAAGCGAGAGGGAAGCGCGGGGGTGATCTGACCGAGAAGATAGAAGATGGAAGATGGCACATAGCTCTTGACCTGATCCTTCGCCCGCTCGCGCGTCACCGCCAGAATCCCGGACGCGGCGCGGCTTTCATGCCCGCTGCCATCTTCCATTCTCTCAGTTCTTCTTCCCATGCACCGTCCCTTCGGCCTGGAAACCGAGTTCGGCATCACGCTCGACGGATCGGACGCCGTGGACGTGGTGGCCGAGTCTATCGAGCTGGTGCGGCGCTACACGGACCACGGCGCGTTCATGAAGTGGAGTTACCGGCTGGAAGACCCGCACCGTGACGCGCGCGGCTTCCGCGCCGCCGAGCTTCTTCAGGACACCGACGAGAGCTCCTATTTTGAGGCCGATGCCCAGCGGCCGCTCTCGTTCGAGGAGATCAAAAGCGACCTCGTGCTCTCCAATGGCGCGCGTTTTTACAACGACCACGCGCACCCCGAATACTCTACGCCCGAGTGCACCACGCTGCGCGAGATCGTGGCGCAGGAAAAAGCCGGCGAGCGAATCGTGGCGGAATGCGTGCGCCGGCGCAACGAGCATCTTGCCGCCGAGGGCTCACGCCGCGAGGTGAAGGTGTTCAAGAACAATACCGACTTCGCGGGGCACTCCTACGGGTGCCACGATAATTACCTCATGGACCGCGCCGTCCCGTGGGAGCGCGTGGTCACCGACACGCTGCCATTCCTCGTGACGCGCCAGATCTTCGCCGGCGCGGGCAAGGTCGGCGTGGAGGCCGAGGGCGCGCCTCTCCAGCGTGGTCTCTTCCAGCTCTCGCAGCGGGCCGACTTTTTCGCGGTGGTCACGAGCATCGACACGATGAATCGCCGGCCGCTCGTCAACACGCGCGACGAGCCACACGCGGACCCCAGCCGCTTCCGGCGCTTCCACGTCATCGTGGGGGACGCGAACATGAGCGAGTGGGCCGTGGCCATGAAGCTCGGCACCACGGCGCTTGTCCTCTCGCTCGTCGAGTCCGGCCGCGCGCCCGCGCTGGACTTGGCCGATCCGGTTGGCGCGGTGAAGGCGATCTCGCGCGACCCGACGCGCCACTGGATCGTCGAGCTGCGCGACGGCCGGAAGATCTCCGCGGTGGAAATTCAGCGCCGCTACCTCGGGGCCGCGCGCGCCTGGCTGGCCGAGCGGCCGGACCAAGTGACGGGCGAGACGTCGTGGCTGCTCGCGGAATGGGAACGCGTGCTCGACGAACTCGCCCGCGATCCCATGCTCACGCGAGACCGCGTGGACTGGGCGGCGAAGAAATTCCTGCTCGACTCCTTCCGCGAGTCCGAGGGCTTGGCGGAGGACGACCCTTGGCTGCTGTCGCTGGACCTGGAATACCACAACGTCCACCCGGCGCAGGGCCTGCACCACGCCCTGGTGCGCGAGAACCAGATGCGGCGCTTCGTGAGCGAGGAGGACGTGCGGAACGCCGTGTTCTTCCCGCCGGAAACGACGCGAGCGTTTTGCCGCGGCCGGGCGGTCGCGCGCTTCACGCCTTTCATCGAGGCGATCCACTGGGACGAAATCGTCTTTGCCCCGCTGCCCGGGATCTCAACGGGGCGGCTTCGGGTTTCGCTCTCGCACGCCTTCGGAACGCGTGAAGTCGCACTGCTGAACGATGCAGTGCGCCGCGCGAGGACGCCGGCGGACTTCGAAGCTGCGGTCAGGTCGTTTTTACCTTCGCCATGATCCTTGTCTCGCGTCTTGGGGGTGCATCGATGACGCTTAGCGCGAGAGGCGGAGTCATACGCGGGCAAAAAAATGGCCGGCAGAGGTTTCCTCTGCCGGCCAAATCTTGGGAAGTTCGGAGCTAGCTTCTCAACTGGAGACTTGGAACGGATGGTTCACCATCGATCCAAGTTGCAGGCAAGAAACGTCACGTCTCGCGAACGATCACTGGATCGAAGCCTTCACGGCGGCCTCGGCGTTGATCAAGCCGAAGCCATCCACAGGAGTGTAGCCCGCGCCGATGCGGTTTCGGATCACGCCGGAGAACGTGCTCCCGTCGCTCAAGGTGCCGCTGAACGTCATGCCATTGGTGATCACGGTGTAGGTGCCGCTCGCGCTATCATACGAGCCGGGGATCATGACGCCGCCGCCGAAGAGGTCGGCGAGGGAGTTCGCGGTGGTGCTGCCCGTGCCAGGCGTGGTGGTGGTGCCTCCGCCCACCACGACGTTCGCGGAGCGCTGGGCGCCGCGGCCAATCGTGAAGCGAAGCACCTTGCCGCCGGTGAAGTTTGCGTTCGGGAACGTCAGGTTCAGCGTGTAGAAGCCGGTGCCGGCCACGGTCGGGGCGCCGGCAGGGTTCGTCGTCGTCGCGGCCACGTCCGTCGCGGCCACGGTCGAGGCGCTACCCACGGTGAAGGCCTTGCCGGCGGCAGCCGGGTTCGGGGCCACGACCGACACGGGAATGAAGACCAAGCCGGGCTGATCGGTCTGGAAGTAGGTCACGGTCGGCGAGGTGTCGGTGCCGTTCGTGTCAAGCTCACCGTTGATGCCGCCAGTCACGTTTCCACCCGTCGCGCCGGTCCCGCCGGGATTGAGGACGAAGCTCGTGACGTTACCCGGTCCGACGTAAGTGACGGCGAACGAGTTTGCGTCGTTGGTGGCGGTGTTGGCATTCGTGGTGGAGTAGCCGTCGCTGTTGATCGTGATGGTCACTTTGCCGCCGTTCGTGGCGCGCGCCGAACCCGACGCAAAGGACGGATCCAGGTCGTGCGGGTAGGCGCTGCGCTGGAGGATGCTGCGCATCTGCGCGGGCGTCACGCTGCCGGGACCACCCTTGGCCTGCAGGACGAGCGCGGCGATGGCCGCGGCGTGCGGGGCCGCCGAGCTAGTGCCGAAGAAGTTCGGCCTCGCGTCGGGGTCGTTGGCCGAGTCCGTGGCGAAGTCCGAGTCATTGGCGCCGTCGATGGCCGCCACGGTGGGGCAGAGCCGAATCTCCGGCGTGGGCAGGAGATTAGAGTCACGGTCGAAGAAGATCGTCGCCGGTCCAGGCGAGGTGGAGATCGCGGG
>CALMOL010000177.1 GCA_937871685.1 uncultured Verrucomicrobiota bacterium | reverse complement strand
TCGCGACCATCCCGACAGAAGCCATGACCAGCGTCGCGCCCGTGCCCGCCATCGACATGCGCAACATGGATCGCGCGGCCAAGCCCTCCGAGGATTTCAATCGCTTCGCCAACGGCGGCTGGCTCGACCGCAACCCCGTCCCGCCCGACCTCGTCTCGTGGGGTGCCTTCGACGAGCTCCGCGAACGCAACAACGCCATCCTCCGCGACATCGCCGCCGCCGCCGCCGCGAAGAAAGACGCCGGCGCCGACACGCCCGACCGCAAGATCGGCGATTTCTATGCTTCCGGCATGGACGAGGCCGCCCTCAACGCCGCCGGTGCCAAGCCCCTCGCCGAGGAATTCGCCAAGATCGACGCCATCACCGACAAGGCCGGCCTCGCCGCCGCCTTCGGCCGCCTGCGCCAGATGGGCGCCGACGTCGGCTTCGGCTTCTTTGGCGCGCAGGACGCCAAGGACTCCACTCAAGTCATCGGCCAGTTCACCCAGGCCGGCCTCGGCCTGCCCGACCGCGACTACTACCTCAAGGACGACCCGGACTCCGTGAAAACGCGCGCCGGCTACCTCGCGCACGTCGGCCGCATGTTCGCCCTCCTCGGCGACGCCCCCGAACCCGCCGCCGACCGCGCCAAGCGCGTGATGGCCCTCGAAACCATCCTCGCCAAGGGCTCCCTCACCCGCGTCCAGCGCCGTGACCGCGAGGCCAACTACAACAAGATGACCGTGGCCGAAACGCAGGCTCTCATGCCCGAGTTTCCCCTCGACAAATTCCTCGCTGAAGCCCAGCCCCCGCCGCTCGGCTCCGTGAATGTCGGCCAGCCCAGCTTCCTCAAAGCTTTCAACCAACTCCTTCAGGAAGCCCCCCTCGACGACTGGAAGGCCTACGCCCGCTGGCACCTCATCAAGGCCGCCGCGCCCTATCTCTCGGACGCCTTCGTCCAGGCCGACTGGGAATTCTACGGCCGCGACCTCACCGGCGCCAAGGAACTGCGCCCCCGCTGGAAGCGCGTCGTCGAGACCATGGACGGCGGCATCGGCGAGCTCCTCGGCCAAGCCTACGTCGCCAAGGCCTTCCCGCCCGAGGCCAAGCAACGCGTCCTCGCCATGGTGGAAAACCTCCGCGCCGCCCTGCGCGAGCGCATCGAGCAGCTCGAATGGATGACCCCCGCCACCAAGGCCGAGGCGCAGAAAAAGCTCGCCGGCTTCGGCGTGAAGATGGGCTACCCCGATCAATGGCGCGATTACTCCCAGCTCACCATCGACCGCGGCGCCTACGTCTGGAACGCCTTCCGCGCCCGCCAGCATGAGTTCCGCCGCGTCGTCGGCCGCATCGGCCAGCCCGTGGACCGCAAGGAATGGGGCATGACCCCGCCCACCGTGAACGCCTACTACCGCTCCACGCTCAACGAGATCGTCTTCCCCGCCGGAATTTTGCAGCCCCCCTTCTTCAATCCCAACGCCGACGACGCCGTGAACTACGGCGGCATCGGCGCCGTCATCGGCCACGAGATGACCCACGGCTTCGACGACCAGGGCCGCAAGTCCGACGCCGACGGCAATCTCCGCGACTGGTGGGCCGCCGCCGACGCCAAGGCCTACAACGAGCGCGCCCGCAAGGTCGTCGAGCAGTTCTCGAACTACCGCGTCCTCAACAACTCGCTCGCCGTGAACGGCGACCTCACCCAGGGCGAAAACATTGCCGATCTCGGCGGTTTGAAGGTCGCCTTCGCCGCCTTCCAGAAGGCCCAGGCCGCCAAGCCCGCCGCCGAGCGCACCAAGAAGATCGACGACTTCACCCCCGAGCAACGCTTCTTCCTCGGCTACGCCCAGCTGTGGCGCCGCAACATGACCCCCGAGGCCATCCAACTGCGCATCAAGACCGATCCGCACTCCCCCGCCGGCCTGCGCGTGAACGGCCCCCTCTCCAACCTGGACGACTTCGCCGCCGCCTTCACCATTCCCGAAGGCTCCCCGATGCGCCGCCCCGCCGCCCAGCGCGTGGCGATTTGGTGAGCCACCGGGCTCCTTCGACTCCAAACCCGAAAACGTCGATCTGGTCCTGGCGCTATGAATGCGCTTCGCAGTTGCCTGACAGACCCAAGCTCAGCGACCGCGCAATGGCGGCGCGGCTCCTGCGCGGGTGTAAGGGTGTGCGGCCAGCAGAAGCCGTGACGCTGTGGAGCGGTTCGCTGTAGCACGTGATCAGACGGCGCGGCTACTTGATTTCACGGACTGCTACTCAACGGGATCTGAGAGTCGAACACTCCCCGAACACTAGCTAAGAAGTCCGCCGCAGGAGCGCGAAATCGCTCCTGCGAACCGCTGCGCCTTCGCAGCTCAAGGCGGGCCTGCGCATAAGGCTCACCAAGCTCGGGACGGGAATCAAAGACGCCTGGCACAAAGGCCATATGCTCGCTGATGAAGAAGCCCGGCAGCTGCTCCCCATTGAAGAGAACGCCACCGGGCTGATGCGCGAGGCCGGCACGAGCGGCGAAGTCGCCAAGCACCTGGAGAAAGCGCTGCCTGTCGCCGGGCGCGGTAAAGCGCACTTGGATGAACGCCTTCGGCGCCTCGTCGCGGTCGAACTCGCATTCGTCGGTGGATGACATCGGGCGCGAGCGATGGCGTGAAGCGCCGCCTAACGAACCCAAGCCCAGCGACGCCGCAAGGAGGGCGCGCCGGCTGCCCTCAAGTGGAGGGACAGGGTGTGGCCGGGGCTGGGGTGGGTGTTGGCCCGCAGCCGGCGTGACCGCCCGGAGGCGTTCGCTACAGCGCGTGGTTAGGCGGCGTCAGGTTAGATGGTGAACCTCCGGCTCTTGGGGCGCATTGGCGATGGCGAACAGCAAGATCAAGAAGCCCGGCAGCCACGTAACGCCGAGCTCCTTGATGGCTTGGCCGTCCTCGTCCTGTCCCAAAACCTTCACTTGGTCGGGCGACAGCGCGTAGCCAAAGAGACCAAAACCGATGAGTATGAGAATGCCGGCGAGGAGAAAGTTCGAGTGCCAGAGGCGCTTGAGCGGCGGAATGCGAAGGAGAAGACCCGTGACCGAGCACGCAAGCACACAGACGGCGCTGATGCCCGCACCCCAGACTGCGCCAGCCAAAACCGTAATGATCCCGTCGAAGGACGTGGCGACGATGGTGACGAAGTAGAGAAAGGAGCCAACAAGCCAAGCGCAGGCGAAACGGGCAGCCATGCAAGAAGAGGTGTGCCGACCATAGCGCATCGGCTGGTGGAGGCATCGCGCAGCCGCCTAACGGATCCAAGCTCAGCGACCGCGCAATGGCGATGCGGCTCCTGCGGCTGTGGGTGGAAGGACGGGCGGGTGTGGCCCAGCAGGAGCCGTGACGCCATGGAGCGGTTCGCTGTAGCGCGTGGTTAGGCGGCGGCGTTCGTGGCTAGCGCGCGTAAGTGACCGGTATGTTCTTGGGCGGCACACGAGGGGCCCGGGCCGGATCCCAAGTCTTTGCAACGCGCCGAAATGTGACCCGCAGCAAACTCTCCTGCAAAACGAGCCGGTCGCTGGTGATCGAGACGATCACGTAGGTCCAGATACCGCCCGGCACTCCGGTCCGGATGACCAGGATGTCTCCGTCCACCAGGAAATACGGCCCGCCGCCGTCGGCGCCGTCGCCCCTTTGGTCCGCGCCCAAGCTCGGGTAAGCGGTGTCAGCAGAGAAACAAAACTTTGAGTTGGGCTTCGTAGCGGGATCCTGCGCGCCTCGCGGGGCAAGGTTCTCAAAGGCGATCGGCTCCCAGACTCCTACCAGCGCCGCACGGGTAAAGCCCCGCTCCGCAGCGGAACTGGCTGCGGCGAGCGCAAGCGTGAGCATGAGCGTGACCCAAGCGAAGCGTGTTCTCATGGTGTAGCGCATTCGGAGCCGCCTAACGGACCAAGCTCAGCGAAGCCGCAAGGCGGGCGCGCCGGCTGCCCTGGGTGGAGGGTCGGGGTGTAGCCGGGGTTGGGCGGGTGTAAAGGCAGCAGCAGGCGTGACCGCCTGGAGGCGTTCGC
>CALMOL010000176.1 GCA_937871685.1 uncultured Verrucomicrobiota bacterium | reverse complement strand
TGGCCTCCGCTTGGTCAGCGGCCATGCGTTGCGTGAGCGCCACGACGAGGGCCTCGGCGGTGATGGGCTGCCTTGCCAGCGTGAAGATCGAGGCGTTCCTGCCGTCGGTGGTCGCGGACACCTCCAGCTTGAGGATCTCCCCGGTTGAAACGGTGGGGTGGGAGGCGGTGATGCTTGGCAGGGAAACGTGCAGGCCCTGGAGGCGGGTCATGGTCAGGCTCACGAGCATAAAGCTGGCGAGCAGAAAGAACATAATGTCGATCAAAGGGATGATCTCGATCCGCGCCTTGCGCTGCGGACTTGGGGCGGTGGCTTGCATTGGAGAACGAAGAGACGGGTGAAAGGCGGGAATCCCGCGTAAGCAACTCCCCGCGTGCCAGTAAACGCCGATTCAGGCGGTTCCTTAGACTCCAACGGCTCTGGCGAATCCGCTAGCTGGCCGGAACCCTCACGAACTCGTCGATGATATAATAGCCGTTCCAGACCTGCCCGGTTGGCATCCTTCCGCTGATGCTGCCTCCTTCCGCGGGCCGCTTGGAGCCATTGTGGACAATGAAGACGATCCTTCGGCGATCACCCGGGGCAGAGGCTCCGTTGATCCAACCCGCTTCTGCTTCCACGGTGAAGGTGGCCGGATTCCGGCCGTAACTTGACCATGTGCCATCGAGGGTGCGCCCGCTGAAGCCGGCCGGAAAAGAGCGGAACTTCCCGTTCTTGTGAAAGACGAAGAAGGTGCAGCCATCGGTAAGCGTAAGAGAACCATCCTCCTTCAACGCTTGGTCGGCCGAGAGCGATTGCTCGGGAGCACCTTGGAGAGAACCAAAGGCGCAAAGGAATCAGAGGGCAAACGCTTTCATGGAGGTGGCTGACATGTGCACGAGCAGGCCTTGGCGTCGGCGCAGGACCGTGGGCATCCATGAAGTCAAGGCCTCCATCTGGGCGAACGGTGGGTTCAGTCCGCCGTCGTCCCGCGCACCACGTCTTGCTGGTGGCGGTTGTGCTCTTCCATGACCATCTGGCCGAGGGAGGACTTGAGCGCGTTGAACTCGGGCGACGCGGTGTCGCGCGGGCGGGGGAGGTTCACGTCCACGATGGCCTTCACGGTGCCGGGACGGTAGGTGAGGACGACGACGCGGTCAGACAAGTAGATGGATTCCTCGATGCCGTGGGTGACGAAGCAGATGGTCTTCTTGAACTGGCCCCAGATGCGCACGAGCTCATCCTGCATGGTGCGGCGGGTCAGGGCGTCGAGCGCGCCGAAGGGCTCGTCCATCAGCATGATGGGCGGGTCGAGCGCCAGCACACGCGCGATGGCGACGCGCTGGCGCATGCCACCAGAGAGGTCCTTCGGGAAGCGGGTGCGGAATTCCTTGAGCTGGAGGGTTTCGAGGAGATCGTCGGTCTTGCTCGCGATGTCGGCCTTGGACTTTTTTTGAATCTCCATGCCGAAGCGGATGTTGTCCTCCACGGTCATCCACGGAAAGAGGGCGTATTCTTGGAAGACCATGCCGCGATCCGGGCCGGGCGCGGTGACGGGCTTGCCGTTGACCTGGAGGGTGCCGCCGGTAGGCAGGGAGAAGCCGCCGATGGCGTTGAGCAGGGTGCTCTTGCCGCAGCCGGAGGGGCCGAGGAAGCTCACGAACTCGCCGGGGTAGATGTCGAGGTCGATGTCCTTGAGCGCGTGGACCTCGCCGCCGGCGGTGCGGTAAGTCTTCTGGACCTTGGCGATGTGAATCTGCGGAGTCATTGCCAATTTTCGCTTGCTGATTGCCGATTTAGCTGGCGTGCTGATGCGATTTCCCCGCTCGTAGCCGGCGTTCAACCGGCGATTGGAAATCGGCAATTCAGCTCAGTTCTGTTCTGCGCCGCGGTGCCAGCGGAGGAGGTGGTTGTTGAGCTTGGAGATGATGACGTCGATCAGCAGGCCGAGGATGCCAATGGAGATCATGCCGCAGACGACCACGTCGCTCTTGAAGAACTCGCGCGCCTCGTTGATGCGGTAGCCGAGGCCGCCGTCGGGCGGGGCGATCATCTCGGCGACGATGACGACGATAAAGGCGACGCCGATGCCGATCTTCACGCCGGTGAGGATGTAGGGCATGGCGGCGGGGATGATGACGCGCCAGAACATCTGCATGCGGCCTACGCCGAGATTCCGTGCGGCGCGAATGTAAATGCCATCCACGTTCCGCACGCCGGCGATGGTGTTGATGAGCACGGGGAAGTAAGCGCCGATGTCGATAAGGAAGCGCGCTGGCTGGTTGCCCAGGCCGAACCTCAGGATGGCCAGCGGGATCCATGCGATGGGCGGGATGGGCCGCAGCACCTGCACAAGCGGATTCATCAGGCGATACATCAGATTGCTCGCGCCCATGGTGAGGCCCAGGAGCAGCGCGGGGATCCCGCCGATGAGGAAGCCGGAAAGCACGCGGCCGAGCGAGCCGACGGCGTCGTTGATGAGCTCGCCGGAGAGGAACCAATTCAACCAGGTGCCGCGGTAGAGGCGGCTGAGGGGGCGCCACATGGATTCCCATGCGAGGTCGATGCCATCGATCGTGCGGCGCCACAGGCTACGTTGGGGGGACTGGCCGGCAGCTTCCTTGGCGGCGAGCTCGTCGGCGCGGCGGTGGCGGGTCTGGTATTCCTTTTCCTCGCGTTCGATGATGGGAGTCTCGGACGCCTTCCAGCGGTCGAAGGCCATGCTCCAGCGCTGAGAGAAGGATAAGGCGGGGACTTTTCCCTGGACTTCGCGGGCTTGTTGGACTTGCTGATCGGCCTGCTGCGCTGATTCCGCGGCCAGGCGGGCTTTTTCCTGGGCGCCGGGGACATCGTCGTGCGCGGTTCGGGCCGCTTCTTGGGCCGCTTGCGCCGTCTCCTTGGCTTTTAGGGCGGCCTTCTCGGCTTGCTCGACGTCCTGACGGGCCTTCCGCACGGGCTCGTCCACCTCAAAGATGAAGCGTGGTTGGATGCTGTGCTTGAAGGTCAGCGCCACGTCGGATGGCGCGGGCAGCACGGTGCGCTCGACCCATCCCTTCGAGACGAGCAGTTGCCAAAACGCGCCAACGGCGACGATGACGATCAGCGACTGGAAGAAGCTGAGCGCCCACTTGCCGACGCGGCTCGTGGCCACCGGCCTCAATGGACCAGTGGCGGGGGGCTTCGAAATAGGCTTGGCCGGCGCCGCGGGCGCGACCGGCGGGAAGGAGGGAGCGGAGGCGGACATGGCGGGGGGAACGCACGGCCACCGGGATCAACGGCCGCGCGGCTAGCAAACGGGCCGCGCCCCCGCGGAGTCAAACGCGAATTTTGAGGTTCGGTGCCCGATCCGGCGCTCCGGGCTGGATCATTTCGTTTCCTGAATCTTCGTGCAGCAGAACGCGACGGAAAGCACCTCGCCGCCTTGTGCCTTGGTCGTCAGGGAGACCGCGTTAGCAAGCGTGGAAGAGATGGCGTGCTCCTCGTCGATGCTGTTTACGGGCAGGACGAAGTCTTCGCCGCTCTCTAAACCTCGCTTCGGATCGAAGCGGCGGATGGTCACCTCGTAGTGCTTCAGCTTCGGCGAGGTGCCGAGCTTGGAGGGAGTGACCATGTTCGTGGCAGGCGGCTGGGCGGGAGCGGGTGCGGCCCCGCAAAGCAGAGGCGCGGCGGTGATGACGGCGAAGAGAGATTGCGTCGATCAAGTCGAGGCTCAGGCGCTGCGCGCCGCGGCCAGCGTGCCGTTGAGGTCCTCGGTGGCAGCGTCAGCAAGCTGGGTCTTGGCCGCGGGCGTGACCTCAAGGGAGCGGCTTTGCCAGCCGGTGCGCTTGGCGTTGCCCTCGGGGCGCGGGGTCGAAGCAGGCAGGAAACTATTGGCAAGGCTCAGCACGCGCGCGGTCAGGTCCGGGGCGAGGGCCTCGGCGGCGTTTGCCAGCCAGGCGAAGGGCGTGAGGATCACCGAGGCGCGGCCCTCGCGCGCAGCATCGAGGATGCGGCGCGCGGCGCGGGCGGCTCCGATACTTTGGACGGGCACGTTCATCCCGCCCGCGAACCAATCGAACTCCTCGGCGTGGCGGCCCTTGTAATGGGCGTTGAGGTGCGAGCCGGTGCGGATCACGCCGGGGCACACGGTGACGACGCTGATGCCATCCGCGGCCAGTTCGGTGCGCAGGGCGCGCGAGAGGCCGACGAGCGCGTGCTTGCTCGCCGAATATGGGGCCATGTGCGGCACGGCCACGAGGCCGCCGAAGGACGCGACGTTTACGATGCGCCCGCCGCCGGTTGCCTTGCGCAGGTGCGGCAATGCGGCGCGCGAGAGGCGCAGCGGCGCCCAGAAGTGCAGGCGCATGGCCGCGTCAAAGTCTTCTTCCTGCATGTGCGCAAGCGGGCCGACCTGGATGGTGCCGGCGTTGTTGATGAGCGCGTCCAGGCCACCCATCACCTCGGCGGCGCGGGACACGAGGCCGGACGCCTCCAGGGGATCGAGCGCGGTGACGTCGGCCGTGAGCACATCGACGCGGCCAGAGCCGCGCGGAGCGAGGTCGCGCTGGGCCTGCTCCAGCTCGGCGGCATCGCGCGCGACGAGGGTAACGTGCGCACCATCGGCGACGAGGCGGCGCGCCAGCGCGAGGCCGAGGCCGCGCGAGCCACCGGTGAGCAGAACCTTGCGCCCTTCCCACGACCACAGCCAGCGCCGCGCGGCCCGCGCGGTGAGGACAGCGACGGCGCCCGCCGCGGCCGCCAGGGCGGTGGCGAGGAGCGGGATGGAGGGAGTGCTCTTCTTCGGGGCGGAGTGGAAGCTTGAGAAATTCATGGCGAGGGTCATCGCGCCCCAGATCGACTGCGGGCGGCAGCGAGGTCGGTCACGGTGTGTCTTCGCCAGGTTAGTTTTCGGTTTGCCCTGGAGCGCCGGGACGCTTCCCTTCCGCCCATGCGCAAGATCAATGTCGCCGACGTGCCGGAGCAGCCTTACACCTCGCCGAAGGGGAAGTTTGCCTGCATATCGAAGTGCGTGTCGGAGTCGCTCGGTCGCGTGCCCGGCTCGGACAAGAAGAGCGAGTCGCATCCCTTCGACGTGGAGCTATGCCGCATCCCGCCCGGCACGAGCATGTGCCCGTATCACTCGCACTCGGTGCAGTTCGAGTTCTACATGGTGGTGTCCGGCCGCGGGCGCATTCGCCACGCCGGGGGCGACACGGAGGTGGGGCCGGGCGACGCCTTCGTCTTCGGGCCGGGCGAGGCGCACCAACTGATCTGTGCAGGCGAGGAGGACTTCATCCTGTGGATCATCGCCGACGATCCGCCGGGTGACTCTGCCCATTACCCTGATTCCAACAAGTGGAGCGTGTTCACCTCCGGCGGCGGCCGCGTGCGGCTGGAGGGCACCGAGCGCGACTACTTCCACGGCGAAGAATGACGGCGCCATGAGTTTGGAATTCCTTTGGGTGGTCCTGCTGGGCTTCGCGCTCGGCTCGATTCCCAGCGGCTACCTCGTGGGCCGCGCGCGCGGCGTGGACATCCGCACGTCGGGCTCGGGCAACATCGGCGCCACCAACGTGCTGCGCGTGCTCGGCAAGGGGCCAGGCTACCTCGTCTTCGCGTGCGACGCCGGCAAGGGCGCGCTCGCCGTGCTGCTGGCGCGCTGGCTTTTCCCTGCGGCCAGCGAGTGGGGCGCGATCGTGGCCGGCGTGGCATGCGTGCTGGGTCACAACTTCACGCCCTGGCTGGGTTTCCGCGGCGGCAAGGGCATCGCCACAAGCGCGGGCGTGATGCTGGGCTTGCTGCCGCTGGCGAGCCTGCTGGCGATCGCGTTCTGGGCGCTGGTGTTCCTGGTGACGCGCTACGTGTCGGTGGCGAGCCTCGCGGCATCCGCGGCGTTGCCGGTGATCACTTGGCTGCTGCGCGGGCTGGAGCCGCGGTTTTGGTTTGCGCTGGCTGCCGGCCTGCTCGGCATCCTGCGCCACCGTGAGAACATTCGCCGTCTGCTGGCCGGGACGGAGAGCCGATTTCAGCGGAAGGGGAAGGCGGAGGTTGAGAGTTGAGAGAAGGGGGCGCCGATCACAATGGTGGGGCGACGGAGAGGGCCAAGACGTTACCCTCCCGAACTGTGCGCCGCCTTCACGCTCACCGCTCGGCGCTGCTTCTCTCAACCCTTAACCTCCGCCTACAGCCGCACCCGCTGCATCACGCCGCAGAGTTCCTGCACACGGGAGCGCACCGTGGGATTGATGATGCCGGCGGCATCGAAGGCGTCCGGCTGCGCATAGACAAAGCGCGGCGCGATCCAGCAGCGGAAATCAAGCATCAGCGAATTGGCGAAAGTCATCACCGCCATGTAGGAGCCGGCACCGCCGGCGGCGCACAGGAAGCCGATCAATTTGCCCCGCCAGGCTTGGCCGGTGAGCTCAAGGAGATTCTTGAGTGCGGCGTTCACGTCGTAGTTGTAGATGGGGGCGGCGACGAGGAGGCGGTCCAACTTCTCGATCCGCGCCTTCAGCGCGAGCACCCTGGGATCGCCGTAGGCCGTGGCTCCGTCGCAGGGTGGGAGCGCGTGCTCGCGGAGGTCGATGAAATCCGTCTCGATTCCTTGCGCCGCTAGTTCCGCCCGCGCCGCTTCGGCCAGCAGGCGCGAGCGCGAAGTGGGCGAAAGGCTTGCCGAGAGAATACCGATGGCCGGGACGGGGGAAGACTCGCTCATGGGAAGAAGCATAGTCAAAGCTTCTGGCTTCGCCGCACTGGCGTCGCGCAGCAGGTCGGGCAATGTCGCGCGCATGCCCTCGACCGCTGACCCCACCGCGCCGCCCGTCGCCGTGCTCGGTGCCGGCTCGTGGGGCACGGCGCTTGCGGTGCTGCTCGCTCACTGCGGCCAATGCGTGCGCCTGTGGGGGCGCGACCCGGCGCAGCTCGCGGCGCTCGCGCGGGACCGCGAGAACGCGCCCTATCTGCCCGGCGTCGTCCTTCCGCCGGTGGTGTTTCCGACCGCAGACCTCGGCGCCGCCGTGGATGGTGCAGACGCGGTGCTCGTGGTGGCGCCATCACGCGCCTTGCGCGCGCTCGCCGAGCGGCTGGCGGACTGTGCCGCCCTGCGTCCAGACGCCGCCTTGGTATCTTGCACGAAAGGCTTGGAGCACACGAGCGGCCTGCGCATGAGCGAGATCCTTGCGGAGGCGCTCCCGCGCAATCCGGTGGCCGCCCTTTCCGGGCCCTCGCATGCAGAAGAGGTTGCGCGGCTCACCCCTGCCGCGGTGGTCATCGGCGCCGCCGAGTCCGACGTGGCCGCTCGGCTGCAAGGCCTGCTGCATTGCCCTTCGTTCCGGGCCTATACGAGCGACGACGTGGCCGGCATCGAGCTGGGTGGCGCGCTCAAGAACGTGTTTGCCTTGGCCGCGGGCGTGGCGGATGGCCTTGGGCTGGGCGACAACACGAAGGCCGCGCTCGTCACCCGCTCGCTGGCCGAGTTGGTGCGCCTTGGGGTGCGCCTGGGCGGCCAGCGCGAGACCTTCCACGGCCTCTCGGGCCTGGGTGACCTGATGGTGACGTGCTTCTCCCGTCACTCGCGCAATCGCCGCTTCGGTGAGCTCCTCGGCCGCGGCGAGTCGCCCGAGGCCATCGCCGCCGGGATGCGCATGGTGGCCGAGGGCGTGCCGACCACGCGTTCCGCTTGGGAATGCGCGCAGCGGCTCGGCGTGGACGCGCCGGTCACGCGCGAGGTCTTCGCCATGCTGCATGAGGGGAAGGCGCCGCGCGATTCCCTGGCCGGCTTAATGGAGCGGGAGCCGAAACCGGAGAAGGAATTGCCGATTTTCGATTTTCGATTTTCGATTTGACGCCGGCTACGGGCGGACGGCTACGCTGCGCGCGCGAGCCGACCAGCATCCGAAAGCTGAATGTTCCTTCGATTCGTTTCGAGCGCACTCGGTCGTAGCCGGCGTTCAAGCGGCAATTGGGAATGGCAATCGGAAATTCTCAGGGCACCGCCAACGCCTGCTTGAGCAGCTCGGGGCCGCGCGGCACGTTTCGCTCGAACTCGCGCCACGCCACCACGCGCGCCAGGGCCTGCCATTGCGCGAACTGGTCATCGTCGAGGTCGGTCACCACCGCGTTGGCGCGCAGGTAGGTCTCGGCGAGCAGCTCATCGTCGGCCCTTGCCAGCTCCAGTGCGAAAGGCTCCAGCGACTGGCCAATGTCACGCACGATCTTCTGCTGGTCAGGCGTGAGCGAGTCGAAGGTCGCCTGCGAGATGAAAAGCGGCACCAGGAAGTAGGCGAGCGCCCCTCGGCGCGGCGTGGTCACCGCGCGGCAGAAATCCTGCAGCTTGAAGGACAGAAGCGACGAGGCCGTGGTGAAGGCCACGTCCACCTTGCGCTCGCGGAAGGCGCTGGCGATCTGGCTCGAAGGCATGTCCACCGTCCTCGCGCCGGCCGCGGCCAGGAGCGCGTCCACGCTCTTGCCGGCACCGCGCGCGCGGGTCTCGCTCACGTCCGCGGGCAACATGATCGGGCGGCCCACGGAAACGGCGCCGGCACCCAGCCAGTTCCAGGTGAGGAGCACGAGGCCCTTCTCCCGCAGAATCGAGGTGACGCTCGCGCCGATGGGCTGCGTCTTCCAGCGGAAGGCCTGCTCGTAGGAGCGAATGAGGCCCGGCAGCAGCGACACTTGCAGCTCGGGCATCAGGCTGAAAGCGTTGTTTACCGGCAGGATCGCCATTTCGACCGCCCCTTTCTGCAGCGCCGCGGGCTCCTCGGCAGGCTTCATCATCTTGCTCGCGGGGAAGATCTCCACGCGCAGCACGCCGCCCGTGCGCTTCTCCAGCTCCTGCGCGAAACGCCGCGCGATGCGGTCGCGCTGGTCGCCCTGCTCGGCCGTGCCCCCGGGGAACTGGTGAGTCAGGCGGAACACGCGCACGCCGCCGGTCGGCGCGGGCGGGAACTGCGCGAGGGCGGGGCGGGCCGCCACGAGCGCGAGGAGGGCGGAAAGGAGGGCAAGGGGACGTCGGGAGAAACCGAGCGAGCACGATGGGAACGACCGCTGAACGGCCGCGGGGGGTAGCGACATGCGCGGACGATTTGCACGATGCGTGCCACCACAAGCGAAACTCCTGCGACGCCTAAGGAATCCCCCCTCCTCGCCTCGCCCCGCAAGAAATCCCCAGCCCGGCTGCGATTGCCAGAATTCTCGGGGGACGCGGCTTACCGCGGGATCGCCGCCGCGCACGCCACCCCGGGGGAAACGCGGCGCGTGCGGGCGTCGTCGGCGCGGCTCG
>CALMOL010000175.1 GCA_937871685.1 uncultured Verrucomicrobiota bacterium | reverse complement strand
GTAGATCGTGGTCTGGTCGATGGTGGCGTTGGGCGCGGCCTGCACGATGCCGAAGATGATGCCCTGGTCCTCCTGCGGCGCGTCCTCCTTGTCGGAGAACATCCAGAACGGGATTACCAGCAGCGAGGTCATCACGGCCACGAAAATCACCACGGGCCGGTTCTTCAGCGTGCTGCCAAGGACGCGCTCGTAGCCCTTGCGCAGGGAGGCGAAGCGCCGGTTGACCCAGCCGGCGAAGCCCTTCTCGGCCGCGCCTTTTTTCAGCAGGCGCGAGGACATCATCGGCGAGAGCGTGAGCGCCACCACGCCCGAGACAAACACCGCGCCGGCCAGCGTGAGCGCGAACTCGCGGAACAGCGTTCCCGTCAGTCCACCCTGGAATGCGATGGGCGCATACACCGCCGCCAGCGTGATGGTCATGGCGATGAGCGGCCCGACCAGCTCGCGCGCGGCGTGGATGGCCGCGTCGAAGGGTTTCTCACCCTCCTCAATGTGGCGCTCGACGTTTTCCACCACCACGATGGCGTCGTCCACCACGAGGCCGACCGAGAGCACGATGGCCAGAAGCGTGAGCAGGTTCAGGGTGAAGCCAAAGGCCATCATCAAGAACAGCGCGCCGATGAGCGAGACCGGGATGGCTACCACCGGGATGAGCACCGAGCGGAAGGAGCCGAGAAACAGGAAGATGACGACCACCACGATGCCGAGCGTCTCGGCCAGCGTGTGCGTGACCTCCGAGAGGGCGTCCTCGATGTATTTGGTGGAGTCGTAGGGAACGCCCAGCTTCATGCCGGTCGGGAGCGAGAGCTCGATCTCGGGCAGGACGGCGCGCACCTGCTTGATCACGTCGAGCGTGTTGGCCGTGGGCAGCACCCAGACGCCCATGAAGGTGGCGCTCTCGCCGGAGAAGCGCACGTCGGCGTCGTAGGTCTCGGCGCCGAGCGTCACGTCGGCGATGTCGCCCAGACGCACGATGGTGTTGCCGGACTGCTTGACGACGAGCTTTCGAAACTCGTCGGCGGTGCGCAGCGAGGTATTGGCGGTGAGGTTCACCGAGACCATCGAGCCCTTGGTGGAGCCGAGCGCGGAAAGGTAGTTGTTGGCCGCGAGGACACGGCGCACCTCGGAAGGCGAGAGGCCATAGGCGGCCATGCGCTCGCTCTTCAGCCAAGCACGCATGGCAAAGGTGCGCGCGCCGAGGATGTCCGCGCGCTGCACACCGGAGATGGCCGTCATCTTCGGCTGGACGACGCGCGTGAGGTAGTCGGTGATTTGGTTCGGATCGAGCGATTCCGAGTAGAACGACAGATACATCGAGGCGATGCGGTCATCCGAGGTGATGACCTGGATGACCGGGGCCTCGGCCTCGGGCGGGAGTTCGTTGCGGACCTGGGCGATCTTGGCCTGGATCTGCGCGAGGGCCCCGTTGACGTCGTAGTTGAGCTTGAGGTGAACCGAGATCGTCGAGAGCGTCTGGGCCGAGGAAGACTCGAGGTAATCGATGCCGTCGGCCGAGGCGATGGCGCGCTCCAGCGGCGTGGTGACGAAGCCGCGCACGAGGTCGGCCGAGGCGCCGACGTAGGTCGTGGTGACCTGGACGACGGCGAGGTCGGAGCGCGGGTATTGGCGGACGTTGATCGACTTCCACGCCTGGATGCCGGCGAGGAGAATGACGAGGTTCACCACCATGGCGAGCACCGGGCGGCGGATGAACAAATCGGTAAATTTCATACCTTGCGGGAGCGGGAGTGGAGAAGGGCAGAAAGCCTCAAGCTTCAGGCTTCAAGGAAGGCCGAAAGGAGGTAAGATTGAGGGGAGAAAAACTGAGGGCGAATCTCTGAAGCTCAGGCGGCGGATGCTTCTGCGGCTCGATGCTTGAAGCTTTCGACGTTTTCCCTTTCGGGCCTTCCTTGAAGCTTGAGGATTGGAGCTTGAAGCCTTTTTAGCTTAGGTGTCCGCTGGCGTCGGCTTGGGATCAGCGCCGGGCTGGACGGTGTTGTTGACGTTCACGGCGGCCTTGGGGCGCAGCTTGAAGACGCCGCTGGTCACCACTTCCTCGCCGGGCTTCACGCCGCTCGTCAGGGCGATCAGGTCACCGCGGGTGGCGCCAACCTTCACGAACTGCTGGCGCACGCCTTTGTAGGACTTGCCCTCGGGATCCTTCATCTCCTCGACGACATACACGGAGTCGCCGAAGGGCGCGTAGGCGATGGCCGAGGCGGGCGCGGCGACGATCTCGTCCGTCTCGGGCAGCACCACCTCCACGCTCACGAAGATGCCGGGCCGCAGCTTAGTCTCTGGGTTGGCGACGGTGGCCTGCACGAGGATGTTGCGCGTGGCCTCGTCCACCATCGAGTTCACGGCGGTGATCTTGCCCGTGAAGACGTCCCTGCCCGTGGCATCGGAGCTGACGCGCACCTCGGTGCCGGGCTGGAGGCGAGAAAGGTTCTGCTGGGGGACCGAGAAATTGACGTAGAGATTCTCCAGCGCCGTGACGGGCACGATAGCCGCGCCGGCGTTGACGTATTGGCCGGGGTTGACCTGCCGCACGCCGGCAACGCCGTCGAAGGGGGCCTTGATGGTCTTGCGCGAGATGACGGCCTGCGTCTCGGACACGGCGGCGTCCGAAGTGCGGAAATCCGCCTGAGCCTGATCGAGCTGCGACTGGGAGTTGGCCTGCGTGCGCAGGAGATCCTGCGCGCGGCGCAACGAGAGGCCCATCATGTCACGCTTGGCCTCGGCGGAACGGAGTTGGGCCTGCTCCTGCTGGGTATCGATTTCCACGAGCACGTCGCCAGCCTTCACGCGGGAACCCGACTCGAAACGCACCGCCTTGACCACGCCGGGCAGGTCGGCCGCAATCAGCACGCCCTGGATGGGCTCCACGCTGCCCACGGCGCGCAGGGACTGCGGCCACTTCTGCGACTCCAGCTTGGCGGTTGTCACCGCCTCGGGCGGCGGGCCCTTGGGGAACGAAGCCATCTTGGTCATGACCAGCTTCACCTTGATGCCAGCGAAGGCGACGACGGCCACGATCACCACGACGATGGCGATGATCATGCGGCGAAACACGCGCGCGTCCGACCGCCAGAGCCGGCCCAGAGCCAAGCCGAGGAGCAAGAGGAAAAGGACGCCGCCGAGGGCGAAGAGGATCTTGGTGAGGTCCATGTGGGAAAGCGTGAAGTTGAGTTTTGGAAAGGAGGCCGGCCGGGCAAGCAACGCCGCGTCAACGGAGCGAATGCGCAGCTTTCGCGGAGGTGGCGCCACCACCGGCGTCTGGCACCGAGCAAACCTCCCGCAGCAGGCGATGCATAGCCGCAAGCTCATCCGTGGGCGGCGTCCACATCTCGAAGAGGAGCCAGAACATCACGCCATCCACCGCGGCAAGGGCGAGAAGCGCCTTTTCCGGCGGCAAGCCGTCGTGCTCGACTTCCTGGCGCCAAGCGCGGTAAAAGACGCGCACCGGGTCAAGCAAGCGAGGATTTTCCGCCACCGCGGCAAGCAGGGCGCCGCACTGGCGGTGCCGCTCCGCCATCTCGCGCGGCGGCAAGCGGAAAAAGCTGGTCAGCAAGGCGCGCGTCCACCGGCCCGGCTCCCCGGCCGGCTCGCGGGCAAGCGCCTCCGCATGCTCGACGGCGAAGCGGCTTACCATCTGCTCGATCATCGCGGTGAGCAGCGCGTCCTTGGACGGGAAATGATAGAGCAGCCCGCCCTTGGAAACGCCCGCGGCCTCGGCCACGGCGTCGAGGGTCAGATCCTTCGCCCCGCGGCGAACGGCCAGCGCCGCAGCCGCGTCCAGCAAGCGATCCCGCGCGGGAGCCGCCCGCGGCTTGGGAGGCGCATCGGCTAGTTTTTTCGCGACCACGGGCATGGCAATCTGTAAACCGTCCAGACGGTATAGTCAATCACCCGGTGTGTGATGACATGCAGCCAGCCTTGAGGCCTCCGGCTCCGGCGCGGCGGACGAGCCGATTCCGATTGGGGCACCAAAACCCGCCCCCCAAAGGAATACCGCCTGGAATGAGGCACGCCTTCGAGCGACGGGAGGACGCTCAGGGTGACTGGAATCCATCCACGGGTGGCTGCCGGCAGGCAAGCCATCGCTGGCTGAGTCTCGGCCAGCGGTGGCTTGAATTCGTCCACCGCTGGCTGTCCGGCAGCCATCCGTGAATCAATCCGATCCAACGGTGGCTGGAGAGCAGCCATCGCTGGCTCAGACGAATCCAGCGGTGGCTTGAGTTGAGCCATCGCTGGCTGCGCGGGAGGCACCGCTGGCTGTCCGGCATCCAGCGCTGGAGGAAAGACATCCAGCTTTGGCCGGAATGAGTCGTCGTTCCCACGGCCAAGCTTGAGGCGAGCAACCGTCCGACGCCTCAGTAGGCTCGCTCGCTCACCCCGATGATGCGGCCGTTCTCGAAGTCCACGCGACGCACGGGGACTTCCACGGTGGGCGTCCCGTAATAGAAGGGGTCGCCATACCCGTAGCCGTAGCCGCCGAAACCGCCGCCCGCCAGCACGTAGCGCCGGCCGCCGAAGCGACCGCCGTAGCCACCATAGTAGGCGAAGCGGGAAGTGTAGAGGGGCGACGGGAAGTAGCCGTAGCCGAAGCCCGCGCCGTAGCGCACCTCGCGCGTGGTATAAACCCATGCCTCGGCCGGCTTGCCGCGTTGCGTCCCACGGTAGATGCGGTCCGGACGCCCGAAGGCGATGTAGGCGGCCTCCGCGCTCATGCCCTCGCGCACGCGGCCGGCGAGCACCAGCGAGCGATCCGAGGCCGAGAGGCGCGACATGATCGCGGGATTCTGCTGCGCGCGGGAATCTGTGGTGGAGCAGCCGGAAAGAACGGCCGCGGCGGCGATGAAAAGAGCGGCCGCGGAGGTCCGGCCGGAACAAAAGACGGAGGAGAAGAAGGATTTCATGACAAAGGAAACGACGGCGCTTTTGCAAGTGGATCGCCCACGCGACCCGCGTTGGACGCGCCAGGGCCGGGAAGATTCACCCGGCAGGAGCCGCAGGAAACGGGCCAGTGTGTGGCCCGTGCGTCACTTGGCCGCGCTGGCGGCTTGCCCCCACACCCGGCGCGGCGCATGAATGCCGTTCCCGATGCCCGACTCCCCCGCCCTAGCCACTGCTCCTCCGGAAATGGAGGATCGCTTCGGGCATCGCATCTCCTACTTGCGCGTCTCGATCACCGACCGCTGCAACGAGCGCTGCATCTACTGCATGCCGCAGGAGACGCAGGAATGGCTGCCCCGCGCCGAGGTGCTTTCCTACGAGGAGATCGCGCGCCTGGTGCGCGTGGCCACGACGCTGGGCGTAACGAAGCTGCGCGTGACCGGAGGCGAGCCCCTGGCGCGCGCCAACGTCCTGGAGCTTTTTCGCCTGCTGCGCGACGAGGCGCCCGCGATTCGCGACCTAGGCGTCTCGACCAACGGCTCGCTCCTGGCGCGCGAAGTGAAGTGGGAAGGCGAGGCCATGACGATGGCCACCGCGCTGCGCCGGCTGGGGGTGCGCTCGCTGAACGTGTCGCTCGATTCGCTCGACCCCGTCGCCTACCGCGCAATTACTGGCCGCGGCTTCCTGCCGGACGTGCTCGCGGGCCTCGCGGCGGCGCGCGCGGCTGGCTTCCCAAGCATCAAGCTGAACTGCGTGCTGATGCGCGGCCGCAACGAGGCGCAGCTTCCGGCCCTTGTGCAATTCGCGGGTGAACATGGACACCTGATCCGCTTCATCGAATTGATGCCGGTGAGCACCACGGAGGTGCTCTCGGAGGAGAATTTCCTGCCCGTGGCCGAGGCGCGGCGCATCATCGAACGCGGCATCGGCTCGCTCGCGGCGCGGCCGGATTTCCGCACCAACGGCCCAGCGTCCTACTTTCAACTCCCCGGCTCCGACCAACTCGTGGGCTTCATCGGAGCCCTGACGAACCTGCACTTCTGCGAGAGCTGCAACAAGCTGCGCCTCACCTGCGACGGCAAGCTGCGCCCCTGCCTCGGGAGTCATCTGGAATTCGACATCCGCGACCCGTTGCGCGCCGGGGCGGGCGACGAAGAGCTTCGCTCGCTCTATCGCATGGTGGTGGACCGCAAGCCCCTCCAGCACGACTTCCGCGACAGCTACCAACCAAATCGAAAGATGGTGGCGATCGGGGGGTAAGGGGAGTCGAGAAGAACCGAGAGGATGGAGGATGGCAGGAAACCTTCCTCACGTTGGAACCGACCTCATGGCGAGGAGGACCCCTGCCATCCTCCACCTTGCAGCCTCTCGGCCCTTCTCGGTTTTCTACAGCCCAGCTACCTGCGCGGGCGTTTTGAAGCCCTCGCGCTCGGCGCGGAGCTGATCCACGCGGTTCCAGGCGGCTCGCGAAGCCTCGCGCACATGCTCCCAGGGCAGCTTGCCGCCGTAGGAGTTGTAGCCGCGGCGCAACTCGTCCTCGGATTCCTCGAAGGAACGCCGCACTCCAGCCTCGGAATCGGGCACCGGCTCGTTGTCCGTCGGCGCGGGCGGCGGCTCGGCCAGCGCGGCGCCGACCGCGTCGGAAACGTTCGGTGACTCGCGCAAAGAAGCCGCGTAGCCCTCGTAGCCGGCGCGATAAGCCGGGAGATAATCATCCACCGGGCGGCCCGGCTCGGCGTAGGGCTGGTCCGCATGAGCTTCGCGCCAGTATTCCTCCTCTTGGGTCGGGTCGATCAGCTCGCCCAGGCCCTTGCCGCTCAGGCCGCCGATCAGCGCGCCCACCGCTGCGCCGACGAGTGATCCCACGGGGCCGGCAATCGCGCCAGCTGCCGCGCCCGCCAGGCCGCCGCCCGCCGCGCCCAAGCCCGTGGCCACGGGATGTGCGCCCGGCTCAAGCGAGATCGGGTCGAGATTGGCGGCATCGGAGCCCTCCGGCTGCGGATGCGGGTGAAGCTCGGAAAGAAGGGGATCGGGCGAAGGAACGGGTGCGGCGCTCATGGGAGAAAGTTTCGCCTGATTCGCGCGCCGCCCCGCACGAGGCCGTAGAGGCGGCTCTGGCCGCGCAACGGACGTGCCGCCTCAAGCTTCATCTTCGGGTGGCCGCTGCCGACGCTTCGTGCGCTGCGGCCACCCAGATGATTCCACAGGCGGCACGTCCGCTGCGCGGCCAGAGCCGCCTTTACCACCCGGCCCCTCGCACGCCTCAGCCCAAGTGGGCGTCCAGCGTAATGTTGGCGTTGAAAAGCTTGGAAACGGGGCAGTTCGCCTTTGCGTCCTGGGCGACTTCTTCGAAGCGTTCCGCGGCGATGCCGGGAACCTTCGCGGTGAGACGCAGGTGCACGTCGGTGATGACGAGCTTCTTGTCGTCGAGCACCACGGTGGCCTCCGTGTCGAGTGCGTCGGCCGCGAAGCCGGCCTCCTGTAGCTTGAGCGAGAGGGCCATCGTGAAGCAACCGGCGTGGGCCGCGGCGAGCAACTCCTCGGGGTTGGTCTGCGGGTCGGCGCCGAAGCGCGAGCCAAAGGAATAGGGCGTGTCGCGCAGGACCCCGCTTTGCGAGGAGATGGCGCCTTTGCCTTGCTTGAGGTTGCCGGACCAGTGGGCGGAAGCGGTGCGTTGCATAAGGGGGCAGCCTTCCGTCGATTTTTGCCCGTGCACCCGCGGATTCTGTCAGCGGCGAATTTGTTTCACCGGACGGGCGCCGGCAGTTGGTCGTAAGCCGCCCCGAGAAGGGTCGCGGCAGACTCCCAGGTGAACTCGCGGCGCACCCACTCGGCCCCGCGCGCGCCCATGGCGCGGCGGGCCGCGTCTGGCAGCGCGCAAGCTTCCCGCAGCGAGGCGGCCAGCGCCTCCCAGCCCGGCTCGATCCACCAGCCGCAAGCATGCTCGGCCAGCCCCGGCCAGGGCGCGCCGCGCGTCGTGACCACCGGGCAGCCGGCCGCCAGCGCCTCGGCGATCACGAGGCCAAAGTTCTCCGAGTGCGTCGGCAGCACGAAGAGATCGGCCGCCGCGTAGAGCTCCCACTTGCGTGCGCCGTTCACCGGGCCGGTGAACTCCCACTGGTCCGCGATCCCCAGCGTGCGCACCGTGGCCTCGATCCGCGTGCGGTGCCCGCCCTCGTCCGGGCCGGCCACGACCATGCGCCAGCCAGGGGGGCGCGCCTCGTTCCACGCGGCGGCGAGGTCGGTGAGGCCCTTCTTCGGGTGAAGGCGAGAGAGGAAAAGCGCCGTGCGCGGCGGCGGAGTGCGAATCGGCCGTAGCGGCAGCTCGGGCGGAAAGTCCACTCCGTTGGGGGCCACCACCACTGATCCGCGCAGGCCGGCGGCGCGGAAGTTTTCCTCCTCGGTCGAGGAGGTGGCATGAAGCAGGGCGGCGCCGGTGAGATCACGCCGCTGGAAGAGCCGCCACGCGATGGCCTTTTTCCACGCGCGGTGACCCAGCGCCCACGGCTCCAGCATTCCGCGCGGGGAGACCACGAGGGGCACGCCCGCGCGGCGCGCCTCGGCGGCGGCGGCGTGGTTCGAGGGGAGCCACAGGCCGGCGTCGTGCACGGCCGCCACGCCGCCCTGGGCCAGCCGGGCGCGCAGCGTCGCCGCC
>CALMOL010000174.1:21901-24695 GCA_937871685.1 uncultured Verrucomicrobiota bacterium | reverse complement strand
GCGCCAGCGAGAGCAACAGGGCCAGCCCAGCTCTGCGCCTCCCCCCATCCCCGAGGCGACCGTCGTCCCGCCGCCGAAACCGTCCTGAAGCGCGTTTCAAAGCCCGAGCCACCAGCTGGCAAGCCCCGGAAAAAACCTCACGAAACTCCTTGTCATCCCCCGGGGAATTTGGTGGATTGATCGCCGCCGAACGACCCCCTCGCATGGCTGACAAAACCCTCCGTCTGCCCGAGAACGCCCCCGGTCGTTTTTACGTGGACGACACCTGCACCCCCTGCCACACCTGCATGGATGTCGCCGGTCCTGACACCTCTACACCCCTTCTCCGCTACCGCGACGACGAGTCCAAGGTCTATTTCGCCCGCCAGCCCGTGACTTCCGTGGAAGCGGCTGCCGCCGAAGAGGCCTTGGACATCTGCCCCACCCAAGCCATCGGCAACGACGGTGACGACTGATCTAGCCTCTCCCATTTCCGCCGGGTAACCCGAGGGGCCGTTCGGCACGCGAGTGTCCGGGCGGCCCCTCCTTCTCGGCGGTCCATCTCCACGCTGGCCGTCGCGCCGCTGAACTCCTTTCCCCCAACTCCCGAATTTCATGGCCCGCCGCCGCACCCGCATCCTTCCCATCCTCGTCGTGCTCGCCCTGCTCGGCGCGGGCGGCTGGTATATCTGGCGGGAATTTTTTCAGCCGTCCTCCCCGGTCGTGCCCGTGGTCAACCCGTCCCGCACGACCACCACACCCGGGCCGACGGATCCCACGCCCGTTCCCACTTCGGCTCCGACGGTGGCCAGCGCCGAGCAGCCGCGCGCCGTGGGCACGGGCCAGGCGCCGGTGCGCAGCGATCCCGCCTCCGAGCGCGCCCGCAACGAGGTCAAGGCCCGCGTGGACCAGATCCCGCGTCTCGACGCCGACCAGCGCAACAAGCTCTATGAGTCCGTGGATCGCGCGCAGGCCCTCGGCGTGGTGCTCGTCGTCCCCTTCCCCGAGGGCAGCGACAAGCTGCCCGCGCAGCAGAGCGCCGTGCTCGTGGACGCCATCAAGGACAAGCGCATCGCCGAATTGACCAAGGACCCGCGCCTCGTGCTGGTGATCCTCGGCTATTCGAAGGACAAGGGCGTTGACACCGAGGCCAATCGGAAGCTCTCCGAGCAGCGCGCCGAGCACGTTCTGCTGACGATCCGAGACAAGGGCAACGTGCGCAACGCGATGTATTCCGTGGGCATGGGCAGCGCCGATGCGCTCAACAAGGAAGGCGGCCCCGGCTCCCGCGTGGCTGAGGTGTGGGCGGTGTTTCCCTGAGGCTATCTGCGGCGTGGTCGCCGCGGTGCCGTCATTAGAGCGTTTTCGATCAAACTTGTCGCATCCGCCCAAGGTCTGACCGCCCCGCAAGGTCGGCCGCAGGCTTTGGAGTGCGGTGTCGCGCTGACGCTTGCCACCGCACTCCAAGACGCCGGCGCCTCTCCGCAAGCCAGCGCCCGCGGGTGCGACCACCTGAATCGAAAACGCTCTAGGTCGGAGCGATATCAAAGTTGGGCGCCAAACTCGTCGCCGTCGGCGACCGATGCTACGAAGGCGGCGAGCAGGTTCACCACTTGGTTCAGGTCGCGCAGGTCGGCGGTCTCCACCACGCTGTGCATGTAGCGTATCGGCGGTGAGACGAGCGCGCAGGGAATCCCCTCGCGCACGTTGAAGATCACGTCGGCGTCCGTGCCGGTGTAGCGTGAGGAACTCTCGTGCTGGATCGGGATTTTCTCCCGGCCGGCGCATTCCAGCAGGCGCGCCACGACGCGCGGATGATTGCTCGTGCCGTGCGTCACGCTTGGCCCGCCGCCCAATTTCACCTCGCCGTGCGCCGCGTGGTCGATGCCCGGGGTATCCGTGGCGTGCGTGACGTCTAGGACCACGCAGACATCGGGCATCAGGCGGTGCGCGGCCATGCGGGCGCCATGGCAGCCGATTTCCTCCTGCACGGAATTCACGGCGATCACCGTGGCCGCCGCGCGGTGTTTCTTCTTCGCCCCGCGCAGCTTCGCGAGCACCTGCGTGAGGATGAAGCCGCTGATTCGGTTGTCGAGCGCGCGACCGACGACGAGATGCTCGCCCAAAAATTCTGCGGCGTCGGCATACACGGCCGGGTGGCCCACGCGCAAGCCGAGATCGCGCACGTCGTCGTCGCTGGACGCTCCCACGTCCACGAAGAGCTCGTGAATCTTCGGGGATTTCTCCTGGCCGAGATCGTCCCGGCGCAAGTGGATGGCGGTGTTGCCAATGATTCCCCTCACCGGACCCTTGTCGCCGAGGAGGTCGATGCGCCGGCCGCGCGCCGTGGCCACATCGGAGCCCCCCACGCGGTCGAGGCGCAGAAATCCTTCCTTCGAGATGTATTTGACGATGAACCCGATCTCGTCGGCGTGCGCCTCCAGCATTACGCGGCGTGGCTTCTTGCCTTGCCCTTCGAGAGTCGCCCAGGCGTTGCCGTAGGTGTCGTGCTCCACGCGGTCGGCGAACTGGCCCGCCCGTGCCGCCCACTTGCGCTGGCCGGCCAGCTCCCAGCCGGTGGGCGAAGGCGTGGCGAGAAGGTCGAGAAGAAAGGCGCGGGCGTCGGAATCCATGGACGGCGAAGAAGGCGCGTCGCGCCAGGACGTCAATGATTCTCCGATGGCCTTCCGCACCAGCGCCTCGCCGCTGCGCTGGACGCCGCCGCCCGTCCGGCTTTCTTCCGCGCCCTTCCCCCTTCCCCTCCTGCCGTGACTGCCGCCAATCCTTCCCCTTCCGCGCCCGCGTCCGAGCCGAC
>CALMOL010000174.1:2189-21891 GCA_937871685.1 uncultured Verrucomicrobiota bacterium | reverse complement strand
CCTGTGCGACAAGGTTGGCGGCCAGCGCCGCAAGTTCTCGACCCAGCAAGTCGCCGGCATCGTTCGCCAACTCGCCGCCGGCCTGCACGATGCCGGCATCCGGCCGGGCGACCGCGTCGCGTCGTCGGTGATGACGAACCGCTGCGAGTGGAACTTCGTGGACATGGCTGTGATGCGCCTGGGCGCCGTCCACGTGCCGATTTACCCCACGATCCCCGCCGACGAGTGCCGCGTCATCCTCGAGGACTCCGGCGCCAAGATGATCTTCGCCTCCGCCCCCGCGCCGGCCGAGACCGTGACTCCCGTGGCGCGCGAGCTGCCGGCGCTCAGCGGCGGTGTCTTCTCGCTCGACGACAACGCCCTCGGCCTCCCGCTCTGGTCCACCCTGCGCGACCGCGGCGCCGAAGTCCTTCGCTCCCAGCCGGCCCTCGGCCCGGAAATCGACGCGCTCGCCGCCGCCGTGAAGCCCAGTGACCTAGCCACGCTCATCTACACCTCGGGCACCACCGGCAAGCCCAAGGGCGTGATGCTCTCGCACGCCAACCTTGTTTCCAATTGTCTCGCTTCCACGTCGCCCATCGGCGTGCAGCCGGGTGAGCGGACGCTCTCCTTCCTTCCGCTCTGCCACATCTTCGAGCGCACCGCGGTGAACGTTTATCTCTACGCCGGCGTGGGCGTCTATTACGCGCAGGACCTCACCACCCTCGCGGCCGACCTGCGCGAAGTCCGGCCGCACTTTTTCACCGCCGTGCCGCGCCTCCTCGAGAAGGTGTATGAGGGCATCGTTGGCAAGGGCAAGCAGCTCACCGGCCTCAAGCGCAAGCTCTTCGTCATGGCGCTCGACCTCGCGCACCGCGTCGATCCCGAGTCCGATGCGCCGCTCCCCTTCGGCGACCGCCTGCGCAAGCTCCTGGCCGACAAGCTCATCTTCTCCAAGTGGCGCGAAGCCTTCGGCGGCCAAGTGCGCGCCATCGTGTCCGGCTCGGCCGCGCTGAATCCAAAGCTCGCCCGCGCGTTCTGGAACGCCGGCCTGCCCATTTACGAGGGCTACGGCCCCACCGAGGCCGCGCCCGTTATCTCCGCGAACCGACGCGAGCCCGGCAACCACAAGATCGGCACCGTGGGCCTCGTCATCCCCGGCGGCGAGGTGAAGCTGGCCGAGGACGGCGAGATCCTCTACCGCGGCCCCAACGTGATGATGGGCTACTACCGGCGCCCCGATCTCACCGCCGAGACCGTGGACTCCGAAGGCTACCTGCACACCGGCGACGTGGGCGAGTGGCTGGAGCTGAAGGGCGTGAAGTTCCTCCGCATCACCGACCGCAAGAAGGAGATGTTCAAGACTTCCGGCGGCAAATACATCGCGCCCCAGCCGATGGAGAACAAGCTGAAGGAATCCCCGCTCATCGGGCAGGCAATGGTGATCGGCGAATATCGGAAGTTCCCCGGCGCGCTCATCGTGCCGAACTTCGCCGCGTTGCGCGAGAAGCTCGGCGGGGCCATGTCCGACGCCGAGCTGGCCCGCTCGGCCGAGGCGCGCAAGCTGATCGAGGTAGAGATCAAGCAGTTGAACTTGGACCTTGCCCGCTACGCGCAGATCAAGAACTTCGCCCTGCTCGACGCTGAATGGACCCCGGCTGCGGGCGAGTTGACGCCGACAATGAAGCTCAAGCGCCGCGAGATCATGAAGCGGCACGCCGCCCGCGTGGAGGAGGTCTATGCCGGCACCGTGGACGAGTCGCTGGCGTGAGCCGACCATATAATCCGGCTGTAGAGCACTCGGCGCAGGCACAGTCCCTCCGCCGGAGCCAGAAAGTGATTCTTCGGGCCGCGTGGGTTGCCCAGCAGGCCGGCGATCCAGCTCGCCTCCGCACGGCCCTGGCCCACGCGCATGAGCGCGCCGGTGAGTAGGCGGACCATCTTGTAGAGGAAGCCGTCGCCGCGGACGTCCAGCGTCACGAGTTCGCCGCTCCGACGCAGGCGCAGGGCATGGATTGTTCGCACCGTGTCCGTGCTCGCATCCTCCGGCCCGCGTCGCGCCGCGAAGGCTCCGAAGTCGTGCTGCCCAACGAAAAGCGCGGCTGCGCCCCGCATTCGGTCAAGGTCGAGTGGAACGGGCACATGCCCCACGCGGCCGCGCTCCCGCGGGTGCAGGGCGGGAGAGTTCCAGATGCGATAGGTGTATTCCTTACCCGTGGCCGAGAAGCGCGCGTGAAAGTCGCGCTGCGCCCAGTGGGCGGAGAGCACGCGGATTTCCGGTGGTAGATGGCCGTTGAGTGCTCCCGCCCAGAGCACGGCGTTGGCCATCTTCGATCCGGGTGCAGGAATGGTCACATCGGCGTGCGCCACCTGTCCGTCTGCGTGGACGCCGGCGTCCGTGCGGCCGGAACCTTGCACCGAGGTAGAGGTTCCCGCCACGCGCGCAAACGCCGTCTCCAGCTCACCCTGCACCGTGCGCTTGCCGGGGGCCTGCACCTGCCAGCCGCCGAAAGGCGCGCCATCGTAAGCTACGACGATGCGCAACCGTCGCCGGCCGGGGAGGGGGCCGTGCTCGGTCAGGCCATCTCGCGCCGCAGCGCCTCGCGGTCGAGCCATGTCTGGAGGATCATCTGCGCCGCCACGCGGTCCACCACGCCGCGGGACTGCTTCGTGTTGCGCCCGGCCTCGTGGAGCGCGCGCTGGGCCGCCACGGTGGAAAGGCGCTCATCCATGAACTGCACGTCCGCTTCCGGCGCGCGGGCGCGGAGCGTCTCGCCGAAGGCGCGCGCCTTCTCGGCGGCGGGACCGTGCGAGCCATCCATGTTCCTTGGCAGGCCGACGACGGCCACGCGCGCTTTCTTCTCGCGCAGCAGCGTGACGATCCGGGCTAGAGCCGCCTCCTGGTCGCGTGCGTCAACCGTTTCCAGCGGGTGCGCCATCATTCCCAGCTCATCCGAGAGCGCGAGGCCGATACGGGCCTCGCCAAGGTCGATGCCGAGAGCGCGCGGGATGATTTCCATGGGCGGAAAGCATCCCACGAGATCGGTCCGGTCGCCAGGGGGGCTCATAGGTCCTATGGGACATATATGTCGAATAGGTCTTATTATCGCAGTGCTCCCAACTCTCCCGCATAGCCGGTGAGCTCCATGTAGCCCACGCCTTTCACTGGCCGGCCGGCGCGCGTGCCGTTCACGCGGATGGCTCCCTCCCAATAATTCACCGCGCCCAGCGCCAGTTCCTGCGCGCGCAGCGGCGTTTCCAGGCGCAACGCGAGGCCGTGGGCTGGGAGGCTGACCTCCCAAGCCACCGGATAATCCCCCTTCGTGCGCGGCGATTTCCAGCGCGCGAGCGGTCGCATCTGAAATTCTCCTGGCCGCACGTGCGTCGTGTTCCCGGCCGCGTCCACGAGCGTGCCGGAGCTCGTCGCAGTGTAGGTGCCGTCGCGCTGGCGCAAGCCGTAAAGCATCAGTTCGGTGCCGTCGTCGAACTGCACGCAGAACCAGTCCCAGCCCACTTGGTCCGCGCCGAGTTGGTTCGACGCCCACTCGTGGTCGAACCAACTCGTCCCTTGCACCTCCAGGACCTTGCCCTCCAAGCTGATCCGGCCGGCGGTCTCCAAACGGGTGAACGAGTAGTAGTGCGACGCGTTGCCCTCGCCGGGTGACTTCTGGCTCACGCCGTCTTCACCGTGGATCACCGGCGGCTTCGTCGAACGAAGAACGAGCTCCAGCCCGATCTTCGCGGCCCGCGCCGCGATCCGCCAAGTCCCATCGGCCTGCGCCGTGAGCGTCCAATCATCCATCCAAGCCAGCCGGCTGCCCGGCACACCCGGATCCTCCGAGCCAGCCTCGCCGAAGGCTCCGCGGCTCTGCTTGGCATCGTAGTGAAACGTGTCACCGCCCGTGAGATCGGACACCGCCAGGTGCGCGAAGCGAAACTCATCCGTCGCAAAGCGCGAGCGCGGCGCGGCGCCCACCAGCCCGCGCTCGCCCGGAGCCCGGATGCCCTGCCGGAAAAACGTCAGCTCGTAGCCAAGCTCGCGGCCCGAACGCACGTCGCGCACGTTGCCGGTGAAATACCACCACTCCGTCTTGAAGCCCGGGTGCGCGCCGTGGTCGCGCGGGAACTCGTAGCGCCAGCCGGGCCGCGCGGATTCCCAGGCGTGAGCCCGGGGAAGGAAGGCCAGCGCGAGCAGGAGAAAAAGGGTTCGCATGGAAAGCTCGGAAGCACTCGACCCTGACGAAAAATGTCCGAAAGGAAAAAGCCGGTGCACCTGACCACATCGCCAGGGTTTTCCGCCCTTCTAGGTTTTCCGTCGCTTGTTTTAGATTGCCGCCTAATAATCGGCCGATTCCGAACGGTCGCCTCGCCCATCTCGGCTTGAGCAACGCCCTCGGACTTGACCTCCCATCTCCCAAGTTCCTTGCGATGACCAAGACCTCTCTTCTCGCCGCTTTGCTCGCCCTCGCCATCGCCGGCGGCCAGACCGCTTTCGCTCGTGAAGCCGGCCGTCTCTATGTTGCCGTGCCGGAGGCACAAGCCAATGCGCCAGAGGGCGCCATCCGTTTCGCCAGCAAGACGACTGCCACGCGCGCTCAGTCAACCCTCGCCCGCAAGCGCGTGAAGGCTTACCTGCGCCGGCTGAGCCCCGCCCAGCGAAAGGCGATGCGCGCCCGCGCCATCCGCTATATCTGCGTGACCACCACGCCCTCATCCGGCTCCAAGGGCCGCGCCACCTGCATGGCCTGGGATACCGAGGCGCAGGTGTTCGTGGGCAACAACGCCTACGACCTCATCAACCCGCCGCCCGTCGGCTCGACCGTGGAGTTCCCCGCGTTCAAGGCCGCCTACGTCGGTGATGGCGTGGCCGCCGCGTCGATGGCGATGTTCTGAGCGGCCAAGAGAGCGATTTCCGGCCGCTGGCAATTCACGTCTGACCTTCCTCAGGGTCAGCGCTGAGTCGAAGTCAGGTCAGCGGCGGCTTGCGAATGGTCGGCAAAAAAGGGGGTGGAGTGCGGTCGGCCTCACCTTTCAGAGGAAGTTGAAGGCATCAGATTCGGGAAGCTTCGCCCGCCGTTTTTCCTTGCGCGCTTGGGAGGAGGAACGCTTTCAATGGGTTTCCATGAAAATCCCTCCCTTCTTCTGGTTCTTTGGAGTGCTCCTCGCGGCCGGCTGCGCGACGCCCACGCCACCCCTTCCACCGTCCTCGACAATCGCGCGCGTGGACCGAGCCAAGGCACGCCGCGCCGTGCCGAACGACGAGGAGGGCCGCCCCGCCAACGCCGTGCTCATCAGCTCCAAGCGCGATGCCACCGCTGCGCAGACCGCCCTGGCAAAGCGGCGCGTGGACAAGTTCCTTGCCTCCCTCAACGCCTACGAGATGAACGCCCTGCGCGCGATGGGAGTGCGGCACATCTGCGTGCCCACCACGCCTTCCCGCGGTCACCGCGGCGGCGCGACGTGCATGGCCTGGGACACACAGGCGCAGGAGTTCGTGGGCAACAACGCTTACGACCTCATCAATCCTCCGCCCACCCTTACCGTGCTCGACTTCCCAGCGTTCCGGGCAGTGTATGTGGGGAAGGAAACGTTCGAGCAACTATAACGACGGGAAGCTCGAGTTTTAAGTTTGGCCGCCTTGTTTCGGAGGGATGCTTGATTGGCTGTTTCGCTTTCGCTCGCCGGTGCCCCGAGTTTCCCCCAATGATGATCCGCGCCTTGATCGCCGATGACGAGCCGCTGGCCCGTGCCCGTGTGGAGCGGCTGCTGCGCGCCGAGACAGGCGTGGAGATCATCGCGCAATGCGGCTCCGGCACGGAAACCGTGGTCGCCGTGCGCGAGCATCGGCCTGACGTGCTTTTCCTCGATGTCCAGATGCCCGGCGGCGATGGCTTCTCGGTGCTTCGGGAGCTTGGCCCGGCCGACACGCCGCGTGCCGTGGTATTCATCACCGCCTTTGATCGCCACGCGCTGCGCGCCTTCGAGGCGCACGCGGTGGATTATCTGCTCAAGCCATTCGATCCCGATCGGTTCACCCAGGCCTTTTCCCGCGTGCGCGAGCGTCTTGCCCCGGCCACGGCGCCGGCCCACGGGGTGGCCGAGCCCCCTGCGTCCGCCCCGCCTCAGGCCGCGGACAGGGCGCTCCGGGCGCGACTCCGCCGCTTGCTCGAGGAGATGGATTCCCTCGCCGCGCCGCCCTCCGCGCCAAGCTCAGCTGAAACCGCGGCCTTCGACCGGCGCATCGTGCTGCGCCAGGGCGGTGGCCGGCTGATGGTGCGCCGCGTGGAGGAACTCGACTGGGCTGAGGCCGAGGGCAACTACGTGAAGCTCCATTTTGGCCGGGAGTCGCATCTCCAGCGCGAGACCCTCGCCGCCCTGGAGGCTCGGCTCGATCCGGCGCGCTTCGTGCGGGTGCATCGCTCGGCCTTGGTGAATCTCGACCGCATCCGCGAGCTTCGCCCTCTCTTTCACGGCGAGCACGTTATCGTCCTCCAAAGCGGTGCCGAGGTGGCCCTCGGCCGTCAGTATCGAGACGATTTCCTGAGCCGGCTGTAGGCGTTCAAGGCGCCGGGCGGGCGTTTTGTCCCCTCCCGTCCGCCGTTCGTCACATTCTCCTGGGGAAAAGGGATCTCCGCGCGGATTTTTCGCGCGCCATGATCATCAATACCCTCCCCGACCAGTCCGCCGGCGGTGCGCCCGCGGAGATGATGGATCGTCTGCCGGCCCGCCGCGCCTCGACGCGCGAGGAGCTTTGGCGCCGCCTCTCGCGGGGGCGTGCCCACCTCGACGCCCGCTACGCGGACGCCGCTGATCTTGCCACCACCGCGCGCGCGGCTTGCCTGTCGCCTTTCCATTTCCTGCGCTTGTTTAAGGCCGCCTTCGGCCTGACTCCGCACCAATATCTTACCGAGCGTCGCCTCACCGTGGCGCGCGACGCCCTGGCCCGCACGGCCCGCACCGTGAGCGAGATTGGCCTGAGCCTGGGCTTTGAGAATGTGAATTCCTTTGGCCGCCTCTTCCGTCGTCGCTTCGGGATCACCCCGCAGCAATTCCGCCGGGACACGGTGGGCGTCGCGGCCTAGAGGATGACAAAGGCTTGTCAGCGCCCGGTTCCGCGATGGCTCGTGGAAGCGAGCCGGTCATCCGTGGAGCCAAGGATTGACCTGACCGATTGATTGGGCTTCGCTGCCGGCTTCATGGCCGTTGGCTCCCGCTCCTCCCCTCGTCGGATCCGTTCCAGCAGCCCGGCACCCGGAAAAACTTCCGTGCCAGCTGCGACCGTGGCGATGCCGGCCCCGGTGGCAGCGGCGGCGCCTGCGCCACCCCGCTCACCATGGATTCTGAACCGCGGCTGGGACCTGCTGCTCTTCATTGGCACGCCCCTGGTGCTGCTGCCGCTCTTTGCCGCGGCGCAGGTGCGTTGGACGGCACAAGAGATCTACCTGTGGGTCGGCGCCTTTGGCGCGCTGGGTCACCATCTTCCAGGTATGATCCGCGCCTACGGAGACGGGGCGCTGTTTGATCGTTTCAAGGTGCGCTTCGTTCTCGCGCCGGTGCTGCTGCTGGCGGTGTGCATCCTGGCATCGATCCAGAAGTGGGAAGCGCTCAATCTGGTGGCCTTCGTCTGGGGCGTGTGGCATGGCATGATGCAGACCTACGGATTCTGTCGCATCTACGACATGAAGGGTTTCGCTGGCGCTGCCACGCGGGCGCGCTGGGACTTTTGGTTGTGTGGGGCGTGGTTCCTGGGCGGCGTGGTGTTGTCACCCATGCGCGGGCGCTCGCTGGTAAACCTTTTCTACGAGAGCGGCGGGCCGGGGCTGCCGCTGCCTGCGCTGGATTGGTTCCGCTGGACCGTGAGCGCGGCTCTGGTGGGTATCACGCTGACGTGGGCATGGGTGCACCTGCGGGCCGTTCGGCGCGGCGAGCCGGTGCCCTATACCAAGCTGGCGATCCTCGTCACGAGCCTAGCCTTCTGGTGGTATTGCAATCTTGGCGTCACGAACATCCTCGTGGGCATTGCCCTCTTTGAGGTGTTCCACGACGTGCAATACCTTTCCATTGTCTGGCTCTACAACCGGGCGCGGGTGGAAAAGGATCGAAACATCGGCGGGTTCATGCGCTTCGTGTTCCGTCGCTCCGGCGCACTGGCCGGTCTCTACGTTGGCCTTGTGCTGGCCTACGGTGCGCTGGGCTTGGTCCAGTCGGGCGTTTCCTCTGAAACGATCCAGCGCGTGCTGCTCGGTCTGGTGACCGCCTCGGCCTTGCTGCATTTCTACTACGACGGCTTCATCTGGAAGGTGCGCGAGTCCGCCACCCGCGAGTCCCTCGGCGTGGCAGGCACCCCGCCTGTCGCGGCGGCGGGCGTGGTCACGCTTATGAAGACGCCCTGGCTCCGACACGCCGCGCGCTGGGCGGTGCTCGTGGTGCCCTTCGGATTGCTGTGCATCGCTCAGGCGCAAGGCTGGCGAATGGATAACTTGGAGCGGCGTGAGCAAGTGGCGCGCGCTTTCCCGCGCGACGCTCAGGCGCAGCTCGACCTTGGCATGTCCTACCATGAGCTGGGTCGCTTGGATGAGGCCGGCGCCTGCTACGAGGCGGCGGCCGCCCTGAAGCCGGAATTGACCGCGTTGGACTTCTATCGCGGCCTGCTGGCCGGCGACCGAGGCGATCTCCTCGGCGCGGAGGCCGCCTACCGCCGCGAGTTGCAGCGAAATCCCCAGTCTGCGGACAGCGAGACGAATCTAGCCGCCATTCTCCTGCGATCCCAGCCTCGCGCCGCTCAACGCCATCTGGAACACTCCCTTCAGATCAAGCCGCGCCAATTGCTGGCCCGCCAACTCTTGGGAGACTTGCTGATCGACGAGGGGGACTACGCGGGCGCCCTGGTGCAATTTGAGATGGTCGTGAAGGAGCGCCCGGACTTCAAGGAGGCGGCGGATCGCCTTGCCTTTGTGCGGGCGCTGGTCGGCCAAGGCAAACGCTGAACAGGAAAGAGCCGAACTTCTTGAGAAGTTCCCCTGTCTCTTATAGAGGTTTTCAAACCGGCTGGGCCACGGGGGTGAAGGAAGACCGATTCGCTCGGCAAGCGCATTGGCTTCGCGAGGGAAGCTTCCCGGCCCACAAGGGGAGTTGCCGACTTCCCCAGGGAAGTTCCAAGGTGGCCTGGCCAAGTTCCCGACTTGGCTAGGGGAGTTCAAAGCTTCCCCAGGGAAGTTCCCGACTCCCCTAGCCAAGTTCCGGACTTCGCTAGGGGAGTTCCGAACTTGGCTAGGGCAGTGTGAAAGTTCCCTAGGGAAGTCCGAAGGGTTCCCTAAGGGAGTCTCCAAGGTAGCTTAGAGAAGTGGTAGGCTTCCCTCCTCGCGCCATTGCCCAGATGGTCCGAGCGAGGGATTCGGGGGCAGGTTTGTCTGGATCTCTTCTAGAACAGGAGAGGAACTGAACACCGGTTGTTACCCGGATTGTGCGGTGAAAATGGGGTGGCCTCCAGAAGGCTGGCGGTGGAGGCCGGTCTTTTCGGCCCTCGCTAATATCCAGGTTTGATCCGTTTGAAACAGCTCCCAAAGGGGAAACGAATCTCGATTTTGTGCGCGATCTCTCAAAGGCTGAGAAAACGTGCCCCCGATTTCGTTCAAAAATATTGTCGGAAATGACAAAAAGGATTGGACAGTGGTATCCGCGAAAGCTCCCTTCCACGCGCAAAATGATTGAACGCCGGATGGGCTTACTTGTCCCGCGAGCGGTCGTTTTCCTCACCGAAACCAACCCACCTACCTTACCAAGATGAGAAATCCCACTGGTTCCAGGGCCCGATTCGCCAAGCTGGCGAGCCGCTCCGCCCTCGCCACGCTGGCTCTTTCGGTGGGCGCCACTGCCTATGCGCAGCAGGACGCCGCCGCTGAACCGAACCGAGTGATTGTCACCGGTTCCTACCTCCCCACGGCCGAGACCGAGGGACCGCTGCCCGTGTCGGTTTACACCGCCGCTACCCTCACGAAGGTCGGCGCGAACACCGCCGCCGAAGGTCTCCGCGGCCAGATCCCTTCCTATGTGGGTGCCACCGCCACGGAGAATGATTCCAACGGCGGCAACGGCTCCGCGAACATCAACCTGCGCGCCCTCGGCGCCGGCAACACGCTGACGCTCATCAACGGGCGCCGCGCGTTTTCTTTCACCGACATCAACGCGATCCCCTACGGGGCCATCCAGCGCACGGAAGTGCTCAAGGACGGCGCCTCGGCCATTTACGGCTCGGACGCGGTCGCGGGCGTGGTGAACTTCATCCTGCTCAACGGCCCGGGCACCCAGCCCCTGAAGGGCGCGGAAATCGACTTCCTCTACGGCAACACGACCGACAAGGACGCGCACGTCTTCTCGACCTACATCAATGCCGGCTGGGCGAACGAGAAGTTCTCGGTGGCGTTCTCGGCCAATTGGTATGAGCGCCAGTCGATCTTCTCGCGTGATCGCGACATTTCCCGGACCGCGGACATCCGCAACCTGGGTGGCGGTAACACGCTCAGCCCGACCTATGCCGGCCGCGTGACGCTCCTCAACGCCGGCGTCGCCACTGGCCTGTCGGCTGCCAACCGCTCCCGCGTGCTCATCAACGACGCGGGCCTGAACACCGGCCTGGCCTCGACCCGCCCGTTCATCGCAGTGAATGGCGACGGCTTCAACTTCCGCGCCTACACCCCGGCCATCCCTGGCCAGGAACGCTGGCAGTATTACGGCACCTTCCAATACAAGCCCTTCGCGGACGGCCGCCTAGTGTTCTACGGTGACGTCCTCGCCTCGGAGACGCGCCAGGACAACGGTCTGGCCCCGTCGCCCTTCACGATCAACAGCGGCATTCTGCTGGATCCCTTCCAAAACCGCTTCACGCCCCTGCCGCAGGCCGTGCAGTCGAGCCCGTTCAATCCCTACGGCATCGCGCTGAACACGGTTCCCTATCGCTTCGTCCAGGAGTTGAACAACCGCGTGTCGGGCTACGACACGCACTTCTACCGTTGGACGCTGGGCATGCGCGGCGACATCCCGATCAAGGGCAACAACATCATCTCGGCGCTGAACTATGACTTCGGCATCCTGTATGATGAGGCCAAGCAGGTCCGCACGGACAACGGGGACGCGCGCCGTTCGGCGATCGTCGCCCAATACCTGCCGGCGAACTACACGATCAACGTTCCGGCGGTTCCGGCGACTGCGACTACGCCATTCCAGCCCGCGCGGGTCATCACCGCGAGGGACATCCTGAGCGCCCTCGTGAGCGGCGCGGCCCTCCAGCAGGCTGTCGCCCTCAACCAGCAGTTTGGTGCCACCTTCAATCCGTTCCTCGGTGGCTCGGCCCCGACCTCCGGCACCGTCTCGACGTTCTCGGGCGGTGCGGCCCCGGCCGTCAACGGCACCCGGGCCTACGACAACGTCGCGGCCGTTCGCCGCGCGCAATACACGGCCAACGCGATCGATCAGACGCAAAGCACGCTGTATGACGCCCGCGTCGGCGCCACGCTGTTCCCGAACCTGCCTCAGGGCGGTATCTCGTTCACGGTGGGTGCGGAGTATCGCAAGGAGCGCAACAAGCATGACGCCGACCCCGCGCAGGGCGTCGATCCGCTCACGGGCAACAGCGACGTGCTGGGCTTCAACGCCGATGCGAACAACTCCTTCCGCCGCAACGTGTATTCGGTTTACGGCGAGTTGGCCGTGCCGATCATCACGCCGACCATGAAGGTGCCGTTCGTTTACTCGTTCGACATTCAGGCGGCGGTGCGCTTCGAGCAGATCAACACCGTGGGCCAGGACCCGACCGTGGTCGACCCGATCACGGGCAACCCAACCGGCCCGTTCCTGAAGAAGTCGGTGGACAACGGCGCGACCCCGCGCTTGACGATCCGCTGGCAACCCTTCGACCAGCTGGCCCTGCGCGCCTCCTACGGCCGCTCGTTCGCCTCGCCGAACTTCACGCAGTTGTTCCTGCCGAACACGCAGAACTTCCCGGTCATCTCCGATCCGCTCACGGGCGTGACGGCGCAAACGGTGAACGGCGTGTTCCAGCGCGGCAATCCTGACCTGGTGCCAGAGAAGACCAACACCTACACGGCGGGTCTCGTGTTCACCCCGAAGTTCCTCAAGGGCTTCACGGTCACGGCGGACTACTATCAGCTGAATACCTCCAGCCTGATCATCGCTCCGGCCTCGCAGGCGCAGGTATTTGCCACGGTCAACGGCCTCTCGGGTGGCACGCAGTTCGCCATCACGCGGGATCAGGCCCTCGCGGGTGTGTTCGGCGTGTTCCGCGACCCGGATAACAACAACCTGATCGACACGATCAACGCGGGCTACGGCAACTCGGGCAAGCGCTTCGTGCAAGGTATCGACATCGTGGGCACCTACGAGCTGCCTTACGACCGCTTCGGCAAGTTCACGTTCACCCTCGGCTACAACCACTTCTTCACCTACAAGATCGACGTGGGCGCCGGCGCGGGGAACACCAACTTCCTGGGCAAGAACCTCGTGACCCTCCCGCTCGCCCCCGGTGCGGTGCCCTACAACAAGGGCTTCTTCCGGGCGGAGTGGGCCTGGCGCGGTTTCGAGTTCGTCGCCAACCTGAACTACGTGGGTGACTACCAGGATGACGCCTCGTTCATCACGGGCAACACCCTCGCAAACACCAGCGTCGCCAACCCGGTTTACCGCTTCAACCGGAAGTCCAGCGAGTATCTGACCTGCGACTTGCAGCTCTCCTACGAGTTCAAGCGTCCGGCCGCGGCTCCTGGATTCTCCAAGGATGCCAAGGGTGCTCGCACGCAGGTGGCCTCCGACAACTCGGGCACGTTCTTCCAGCGCCTGCTGTGGGGCACCAAGCTCCGCGTGGGTGTGAACAACATCGCCGATACGCCGCCGCCTCTCGACATCGGCGCGTTCAACGACAACTACGACACGAACACCTACTCGATCCGCAACCGCTACTACTACGTGGGCATCAACAAGAAGTTCTAAGCGAGCTTCCTGCTGATTCGAGTCAGCTCTTCACGACCGCCGGACGGCTCGCGCCGTCCGGCGGTTTGTTTTTGTCGCCATGGGACCGCGGTTGCGGTTGAGAGCGCTTTCGGGATGCTCGCCCATGTTCCTTCGCTGCCTTCGTTTGCATCGCCTCGGCCTTTGGCTTGCCCTTGGCTCGATCTTGACCGTCGCATGGCCGACTTCAATTTGCGCTCAAGCCAAGCCGAAGCCCCTCGTCGTGGGGATGGAGCTTTCCTATCCCCCGTTTGAGATGACGGATGAGAAGGGCAAGCCCACCGGCATCGGGGTGGATCTCGCCGAGGCCCTTGCAGCGAAACTCGGCCGTCCGCTGGAGGTGCGGAATTACGAGTTCACCGGCCTCATTCCTGCCCTCAAGACGGGCCAGATCGATCTCGTTCTTTCCTCCATGACCATCACGCCCGAGCGGAAGGAATCGATCGATTTCTCCGATCCCTACATCAGCACCGGATTGGCGATGCTGGTGAACAAGAAGTCTGGCCTGCGGTCCGTCGAGGAATTGGACAAGCCCGGCCGGCGCATCGTCGTGAAGAAGGGCACCACCGGCTTCGATTTCGTCACGAGGAAGCTCACGCAGGCTCAGCCCTTGATTCTTGAGGCCGAGGCCGCCTGCGCGCTGGAAGTCATCCAGGGGAAGGCTGATGCATTCATCTACGACCGGATTTCCGTCGTCCAATTCAATCGTCGGAGCCCGGAAACCACGAGCGTCGTCCCCTTGGAAGGGGTAAGTCCGGAAGAATGGGGAATCGGCTTGAAGAAGAACAACACCGCGCTGCTGAAGGAGGTGAACGTATTCCTCGCTGAGTTTAAGGCGGCGAAGGGCCTGCAAAAGTTGCTGGATAAACACATCACGGACCCCGCCGCGCGCGACGCCCTGAGCGTGCCCGGCGGCCAGTGAGGCAAGTGATTGCGTCGGGAGGCCAGGCGGTCATGGCCTTTGCCTGCCTCCGCGCGAATTGCGCCGGGTGCTTAGTGGCTGCGAAAGATCTCGCTCGGCCAGAATCGAACGGCGGGTCCAAGACTCGCCGAAAGCGATGCAGTGGCGCACGGACGAGGCAGATGACACGCCGTTCGCGCTTTTTTCCGAGACATGCGCCCGCTGACCCGCTAAAACGCGCGCATTCCTGTTTGTTTCAACTTCCTCCCCTCCTCATGAAGAAAACCCTGACCGTCCCCCTCTGGGCCGCTGCGCTCACCCTGACCACCATCCCGCTTCTCGCCGCGGGCGAGATGCCAAAGGCCATCTCGCCGGCCGAGATGATGAAGACCGAGGCCTACGTCCTCCCCGCCCCCGAGGAGGTGTTCACCGCCCTCCAGGGTGCCGCCGGGAAGGCGGACTTCGCCAAGCTCGCCACTGCCATCACGAAGGCGCCCTACAACACGAAGTTCGCCGACAAGGGCCAGAAGGCCGTCAACCTCGGCATGCGCGTGGCCGATGCCTTCGTCGCCGTGCAGGCCAAGGACGCCGCCGCCCTGCGTAAGGCTTCCGATGCCATCGAGGTGCTGGCCCTCGAGCTCTCGGCCGACGCCTCGCTCAAGAAGAACATCGATGTAGCCAACAACCTCGCCAAGGACGGCAAGTGGAACGAGCTTCGTGGCATCCTTTCCACGATTCGTGAGTCGGTCATCGCCGAGCTGAGTGCCAACAAGGACCAGGACGCCGTGACCCTTGCCGTCGTGGGCGGCTGGCTGCGCGGCCTGAACATTGCCACCATGGCGCTTTCCGAGGACTACGACGCCAAGGGCACCCAGGTGCTTCGCGCGCCCAAGCTGGTGGCCTACCTTAAGGAGCGGCTCGACAAGCTCGGTGCTAAGTCCAAAGACTTGCCTTTCGTGAAGGCTGCCCTGGCCGAGATGGAGGGCATGATGAAGACCGTGGACTTCAAGGATGGCGAGACCCTCAAGAAGGAGGACGTGCAGAAGCTCTACCAGACTTCTTCCAAGCTCGTGGCCGCCGCCGGTGGCAATTGATCGCCCTGCCTCTCCCTTTCCTTGACCCTTTTGATCCTTTCTCTCCCATGAAACGCTTCCTCCTCCCTGCGGTTGCTGCGCTCGCCCTCGCGGCTGTGCCCGCGCTCCAGCTTCTGGCCAGCCAGAACGGCGCCAAGGTCGCCGCGCTCGCCATCATGAAGGCCTTGTCCGACTCCGGTTGGCAGGTGCGCGACGGTGCCATCGATGTGCTGCCCCAAGGCGGCACCAAGATTTATCCGGCCACCCTCTACTTCGGCAACACCTACAAAATCGTCGCCGCTGGTGACGAGGAGGCCGCTGACGTGGACCTCGGGGTGTATTACGGCCCCGACGGCAAGTTCCTCTCCAAGGACACTGATGATTCCAACGTGGCCGTGTGCAACATCACCCCCGGCTACACGGACCAGTTCTACTTCAAGGTCCTGATGGCCCGCACGAAGTCCGGCGGTTCTGCCCACTTCGTGCTGCAATACGCCTCGAAGGCCAAGTAAGGCCAGCTGCTTCCTCTCCCAAGGCTGGCCGCCTCTTGCGAGGCGGCTGGCCTTTTTGTTGTCGTGCCTATCGGGGCCAGCCACGCGCGTCTCGCGCCGCGAATCCCTGGCATGGAACCGCACGACAATCCTCCTCGCACTCGCACGGCGGCCACGCAGCCGGACGCCGCCGCCCCGCTCTCGACCGATGAGCAACGCCGCCTGGAAAAAACCAGCGAGGCCGAGCACGCCGACGGCCCTCGCCGCGAGCAACTCACTCAGGAAGCCACCCCGACTTCTGCCAAATCGAAGCGTGCCCACGCGCACGACGGCGACCTGATTTCCGCGGACGACCGCCATTCCCGGCCGGCATGAGCACCGCCCCCCCCCAAACCCAAGGGCCGCCAAGTCGCCGCTCGCCGTGAGGATCCGAAGGGAGGCCTCACCGCTGCTGGTCGAGCGCACTTTGCCAGGACGGAGGGCTCGCACCTCAAGCCCGGCGTGAAGAAGCCGGAGCGCGAGATGTCGCCCGAAGAGATGGGGCGGAAAGGCTCCTTCCTCCGCCGCCACTACGGCCGTGCCAAGCCGTTGCCGCTACAGGACGAGGAGGGAAAGCCGACTCGCCATGCCTTGCAGGCGCACGCGTGGGGCGAGCCGGTGCCGAAGACCCAGGCCGCTGTGGACAAGCTCGCTGCCAAGGGCACCCGCCTGCTGGAGAAAGCTCGTGCCGCCAAGGAGGGCGCGAAGCCCAAGGCAGGAAAGGTGCAAAAGACCTCTCGCAAAGCTTGAACGCCCAAGCGATTTCCGACGCCGCCTCGCGCCGGGCCAACACCGGGAAATCCTCGCCGGTCCTCGCTTTGCATGCCCGAGGGGAGCGCAGAGAAATTAGGATCTGCTGCGCAATAGAAGCGCTTTTTTCGCCCACGCCCGCGAGAGCTCGGTGAAAAGGGAGCGTGGGCGTCCCGCCCGCATCAGGCGGCGTCCCGCCGCCGCACCCTCGGGACATCCGCCCGGTGGGACGCCCACGCTCCCCTTTTCACTGACCAACCGCAGTGGTCACGACCTATTGAGAAAGAGGTCTATTGCCTCGCTTCCCGCCCTCGCGATAGCAAGGCCAGCATGAAAACGTTCCTCAAGACTGTTCTGTTCGTCGTCCTTCTGGCTGGGCTGGCGGCGGGCGCGGGTTTTTTCTTCCCTGGCTCGTATCGGGTCGAGCGTTCCATCACCATCCGAGGCGACCGCCAAGGCGTGATGCGCCGGCTCGCCGACCTGCGGGAGTGGAAGACCTGGGGTGCTTGGTATGAGCGCGACCCAGGCATGGCCGTCTCGTATTCCGACAAGCAGGCGGTGCGCGGCGCGTGGAGCGAGTGGAAGTCCAAGAGCGAGGGCAACGGCCGCATGACCCTGACCGAAGTGACGCCGGTCAACCTGCGCTACGACCTCGTCTTCCCCGACTACGGCATGAAATCCACCGGCGCGATGAATCTCGCCGCCGATGCCACCACCGTGCGCGTGACGTGGACCTGCGAAGGCGAGCTAGGCAACAATCCCATCACTCGCTGGATGGGCCTGTGGCTCGACGGCTGGATTGGGAAGGACTTCGACGCGAGCCTCGCCAAGCTGAAAAAGATCTGCGAAGGCTGACGCGACCTTCGCGCCGCCAGGACTGACCCGTGGCCGAGCGGCGGTCCGTGGCGATCGTTCTCGGGTCGAAACCGCGGTTGAGAGTGAGCGCGGAATGGCGAAGGCTCCGCGCTCTCCCCGCATGACCGCCGCGCCCGATCCTCCCACCATCTCTGCCGCGGCGCTGGCGCGCATTCCGTGCGATGTGGGCATGAACGGCTGGCACTGGCTCGTCATGAGCCTCACGCGCCTGCTCGCCCGCAGCGCGCTCTCCTGGCAGTGCGAGGGATCGCACCACATTCCCCTGACCGGGCCGGTGATCCTGGCGATGAATCACCAGAGCTACCTGGACCCGCCGCTCATGTCGCTGGCCTCACCGCGGCAGGACTTCGTGTATCTCGCCAAGCGCGAGCTGATGGCGTGGCCCATCGCGGGGAAGATCTTCCCCCGCCTCCACGTCATCCCGGTGGACCAGGAAAACGCCGACCGCACCGCGCTGCGGCACATGCTGAACATCCTGCGCGCCGGCCACGCCGCCATCATCTTCCCCGAGGGCGGGCGCACCGAGGACGGACGCCTCCAGCCGGCGCAGCCCGGCCTAGGCCTCGTGGCCGCCAAGACCCTCGCGCCCGTGGTGCCCATGCGAATCTTCGGTGCCTACAATGCCTACCCCATCCACGGCCGGTTGCGGGCGCATCCCGTAGCCATCCGCGTGGGGGAGTCGATCCAGTTCACGGCCGCCGATTTCCCCCCGCGCGAGAAAGACGCCTACCAGCGCGCCTCCGAGCGCGTGATGAACGCCATCCGCGCCCTGACATGGCCCGGCTTCTCCGATGCCGACCAAGGCGTGCCCGCCACCGCTGCTTCTGAGGAACGCGGCCGTGATCTCCCCCAAGCGGCTGTTTTCCCCTGATCCCGAAGCGCGATCAAACCTACAAGAGCGAGGAAAAGAAAAACCTTCCCCGTCCAGAATTTGCCTAGCTCTCGGAGTCTTTCATTCCGGCGCAGGGGCGCGAGGCAAGGGAGAGGGGCAAATTTCTCCCTCTGGCTCTCCGGCGTGTTCCCGGAGAGCGCTGGCGGCCCGCCGGAAGGGGCCGGAGAGGCGGTAGCCAAGAAGGCAGTGGCGCCACAATTGGCTGGCGGCGGTCAGCGGACGGGAAGCGTGACTCTTTCCTCCTCGATTTCCTCTTCGGTCTCCAAGGCATCTTCCCCGGTGGACGGCACGATGAAGGGGGCGAATTGCTCCCGCAGCCGAGGGGGGATCAGGGCGTGGAGGTGCATCCCGTTGTCGTGCGCACTTTGGTCGAGCACCTTGCCGTGGCGGTAGAGGAGGGGAAGGAGGTCGCCGCGCTCGTGGGGGAGCACGAGGGCAAGCACCGAGGGTTGGTCGGCCAGCAGCTCGCCGCAGCGGTGGAGCAATTCTTCTAGGCCCTCGCCGGTCCTTGTCGAGATGAAGAGCGCGTCCGGGAAGTGCCGACGCAGCGACGCCCGCTCCTCGGACGAGGGCAGGAGGTCCACCTTGTTGAAGACCGTGAGCGTGCGCTTCGCGTCGGCGCCCAGCTCGCTGAGCACGTCGAGCGTGGTGCGGTGGAAGGTGAAGACCTCGGGGTCGTTCGCGTCGAGGACGTGGATGTGGAAGTCGGCCAGCATGGCTTCCTCGAGCGTGGCCTTGAAGGCTTCCACGAGCCGGTGGGGCAGCTTGCGCACGAAGCCCACCGTGTCGGTGAGCAGGAGCGTTTGGCCGCTCGGCAGGGTCACGCGGCGTGTCGTCGGGTCGAGCGTGGCGAAGAGCTTGTCCTCGATGAAGACCTCCGCGCCGGTGAGGGCACGCAGCAGCGAGGACTTGCCGGCGTTCGTGTAGCCCACGATGGACGCGCGCGGCAGGGGGATGCGCTGGCGGCGCTTGCGCTGAGTGGCGCGCTGGGCGCGCACCTCGGCCAGCTCCTCGTGCAGCTTCTCGATGCGGCGGCGCGTGAGGCGGCGGTCGATTTCCAACTGGGACTCGCCCTCGCCCTTGCCGCCGAGGCCGCCGCCCTGCTGGCGATTCAAGTGGCCCCACGCGCGGGTGAGGCGGGGCAGGGAATACTGCGCCATCGCCAGGGCGACTTGGAGGCGCGCCTCGCGGGTTTGGGCGCGGCGCGCGAAGATGTCGAGGATGACCTCCTCGCGGTCGATCACGGCCACGCCGGAAAGCTGCTCGAGATTCCGCTGCTGCGCGGGCGTGAGCTCGTGGTCCACGATGATCACGCCGGCGTCCAGCGCCTTGGCCTCGAGGGCGAGTTCCTCGGCCTTGCCGGAGCCGATGTAGAACTTGGCCTGCGGCCGGAGGATCTTGACGAGGCGCCGGCCCACGATGGGCAGGCCGAGCGTGTCGGTCAGCTCCGCCAGTTCGTCGAGCAGGTTCTGGCCCTCGATCTTCGTGTCGTTGCCCACGTGGACGCCGACGAGGAAGGCATTGCGCCCGACGGTGATGGGTTTCTCGGCGATCTCGGCCATGCCCTTCCAGTCGGGCCAAGCGGGGCCGGCGTCCAGCGCGGGGCGCGTCGCGGAAACTTGGAGTGGGGCGGGGCAGCGCAAACGCGCCCCCCCCCGGGGGGGGGAGCCCCGGGGGGCAA
>CALMOL010000174.1:0-2179 GCA_937871685.1 uncultured Verrucomicrobiota bacterium | reverse complement strand
GCGAAAGCGCGACACCGCCTTGGGATCGAAACCGCGGTCATCAAGCGAAGGCGGTGTCGCGCTTTCGCTTGCCACCGCGCTCCAAGCTCAACGCACGCGCTTCTTCGTGGTGATCATAAGACGGTCGCCGCTGATGCGCGCGAACGTCACCCCGGAGAAAACATCCCTCGGGTCCTTGCCGCCGAGCATGACTTGCTTCACGAGGCTCTCGTTGACGAAGCGGTTCCAATCGCCAAACCCGGTCGAGGTGGCCTTTTTGAACTCGTCCTCGTTGATGCTTCGGCCGTTCACGTCGGCCGAGCGCGGGCTGAGGGTGAACTCACCGTTTGCCAACTCGAAGAATGTTCTCAGCCGGCCATTGAACCAGCGGTCAGCGGTGTGGCTTTCGACGAAGCCGCGGACCTTTTGGTAGAGCCATTCGCGCGGCCCCGTGCCGAGCCACTCGATCCACCCGGGAGGAGCGGTCGGCGGCATCAGGCCGCCCAGCGGCAGGCACAGCTCCGTGCCGAGCAGGCTGTCGTTGAAATCGAAGCGGATCTTGTTCTTGAGCGAGGGGAAGAAGTAGCCCGGATGCCGCGCCACGAGGGCATTGAGGTCGCCCGCGGTGAACTCGAAAGTCTTTTCCTCGCCGAGCGTGAGCGCATTGGACAGGTCGTTGAACTTGAAGGCGGCGGCGTCGAACTGCGCGTCGGTCGGCTGCTCCACCTTGAGGGCGATGGGCTTGACGGAGGTGTATTCGCTCAGGGCGCCCTTGGTCACGGACCAGATGCCGTAGCCCAGCGCGCCCCCCAGCAGCAGGCCGATGATGAGGAGGGTCAGGCAGCCTTTAAAACAACAGCCTCGGCGCGCGCGGGGTTCAGAAGGCATGGCAGGGGGAAGTCGCAGCGATTATCCCGAGCCGCGCCGCTTGGCGAGCGAAGAATCATGCTCCCGCGCAAAAGTCCGCCACCACGGAAACCACGCGCTCCTGCTGCTCGCGGGTGATCTCAGGGAAGATATGCAGAGCCAGCACCTCGCCGGCAGCGCGTTCGGATGCGGGAAAGTCGCCCGCCTGGCCGCCCCACGCGGCGAAGCATTTCTGGAGGTGCAGCGGCAGCGGATAATACACCGCGCAGCCCACCTCCGCGGCGCGCAGGTGCGCGAGCAGGCCGTCCCGCCGCGGCGCGCGGACCACATACTGGTGGTAGATGTGGTGGTGCCGCACGCCGGGCGCGCCGGCCCATGGCTCGGCCGGAAGCGTGATCGGCGCATCGTCTTGCCCCGCGAGGCCGGCGGCGGCGAAGAGCTCGCGGTAGCGCGCGGCGTTGGCGCGCCGGGCGTCCGACCACGCGTCGAGGTGCGGCAGCTTTACGGCGAGCACCGCGGCCTGAATGGCATCGAGGCGGAAGTTTCCGCCGACGAGGTCGTGGTAATACTGCGTGGTCATCCCATGCATCCGCAGCGCGCGCAGGAGCGCCTCGTCCTGCCCGGCGCGCCCCACGGCGAGGCCGGCGTCGCCGAAGGCGCCGAGGTTCTTCGAAGGAAAGAAGGAATACCAGCCCCACTCGCCCATGGAGCCGGCCGAGCCGACGGCGCCGCCTGCCAGCGGGCACTCCGCGCCGATGGCCTGCGAGGCGTCCTCGATCACGGCGAGGCCCCATTCTTCCCCCAGGCGCAGGAGCGGGGCCATGTCGGCGCACAGGCCGAAGAGGTGCACGGGAATGATTGCGCGCAGCCGCTCACCCTGCGGCGTGCGGAGCGTGCCATCGGGATCGCGCCGCGCCTGCTCGCGCAGGTATCGCTCTACGGCGGCGGGCGAAAGGTTGAAGGTGGCCTCGTCGATGTCGCAGAACACCGCCCGCGCCCCCATGCGCCACATGCAGCCGGCGGTGGCAAAGAAGGTGAACGGCGTGGTGAGCACCGCGTCGCCGGGGCCGACGCCCATCGCCATGAGCACGGCGATCTGCGCGTCCGTGCCCGAGGACATTCCCACCGCGAAGCCGGCGCGGCAGTAGTCGCGCGCGCTGGCCTCGAAGGCTGCCACCTCTGGCCCGAGGATGAATTGCTGCGACTCCATCACGGCCAAGACGCGCGCGTGCAGTTCGTCACGGAGCGCGTGATACTGCGGGCGGAGGTCAAGGAGGGGAACGGGGAGCATAAGGGGGAGGACTCGAAACCCGAAACCGGCCTCGTCAAAGGG
>CALMOL010000173.1 GCA_937871685.1 uncultured Verrucomicrobiota bacterium | reverse complement strand
GTCCGGTTCCAGATCGGAAGGGGCCTCCAAGGCCATGGCGAGCAAGCAGCGCGGACAAGCCGAGGCGACCGAGTGCCAGGTGCCGCACACGCGGCACACGACGCCGGTCTCGACTCCGGGCGGCACCTTGTCATCGGGTTCCATCGCAAGCCGCTGTAGAACAAACCGCGGCACAAGGAAAGGCCTTCCGAGAGCTTTTTTGGCAGTCGGCGAACCGAGGTTGACGCGGGTCGTCGCCTCCGGGTTATTTGCGTGGTCGCCCCATGTTGCCACCAAATCTGTCCTGATGGTCCTGGAAACCACGTCGATCCCGCCGCTGTTCGAGACCACCCGCTGGTCCGTGGTGCTCGCGGCGGGCGCGGAGGATGGCGGCAGCCAGGCACGCGTGGCCCTGGAAGACTTGTGCCGGCTGTATTGGACGCCGGCCTACGTTTACGCGCGACGCCGCGGGCTCTCGCGGCCGGACGCGCAGGATCTCACCCAGGCCTTCTTCGTCCAACTGGTGGCCGGCGACGCGCTCGGCGCGCTGCGGCCGGGGGCGGGGCGCTTCCGGGCGTTCCTGCTCCATTGCCTGGAAAACTTCTTGCGGGACGACCGGCGCCGGCGCTTCGCGCAACGCCGCGGCGGCGGCGTGCCACCGGTGCCGCTGGACGCGGTGGACGAGGTGGAGCGCGAGATCCTCTGGCCCGTGGTCCCGCCGGCCCCGGACGCCGCCTTTGATCGCCGCTGGGCCGAGGTGATCGTGGCACAGGCGACCTCCGTCGTGCGCCGCGAGCACCCGGGCCGCCGGGGCGAGGAGCTCTTTGATCTCCTGCAGCCGCTGCTTTTCGGGATTGGGGAGGACGAGTCGCTCGCCCGGGCCGGCAAGGCGCTCGCGATGACGCCCGCCGCGGTCCGCAACGCCCTGACACGGCTGCGCGCACGCTTCCGCGTGGCTTTGCGGCGGGAGGTCTCGCGCACCCTGGCTCACCCCACCTTGGAGCTGGAAGATGAGCTGCGGCATCTGATCGACTCGCTGGCGCAGCTGCCGTGAACGCGGCGCGCGGCGGCTTGTGCGCCGGCAAGGCGGGGAGGATGATGCGCGATGAGCTTCTCCGCCCCCTTCCCGCCCATTCGCAGCGTGGCGGTGCTTGGGGCAGCCGGGGTCGTCGGGGCGAGCTGGGGCGCCCTTTTCGCGCACTACGGCCTGGAGGTGCGGGCGCAGGACCCGGCGCCGGGGCTGGAAGAGCGCGTGCGCTCGTTCGCCGCGCGGGCTGAGCCGGCCCTGCGCGCGCTCGCGCCGGGCGCGGGGCCGGCCGGTCGCCTCACGTTCCATTCCAATCCCGCCGAGGCGGCGGCGGGGGCGGACTGGGCGCAGGAGTGCGCGCCCGAGCGCGTGGACGTGAAGCGGGCGCTGCTCGCCGAGCTGGATCGCGCGATGTCCCCGGGGGCGATCATCGCTTCGAGCACATCGGCCTTGCTGCGCTCGGACATCGCGGCGGATTGCGCATGCCATCCGGAGCGCGTGATTGTCGCGCATCCGTTCAACCCGCCGCACCTCCTGCCGCTCGTCGAGCTGGTCGGCCCGGCATCGGACGCGCCCGCGGTGCTCCGCGCCGCCGAATGGCTGCGCGGGCTCGGCAAGCACCCGGTGATCCTCCGGCGCGAGGCCGTGGGGCACATTGCCAACCGGCTCAACTCTTCAATCTATCGCGAGGCGGTGAGCCTCGTGGAACAAGGCATCGCGAGCGTGGAGGACGTGGACGCCGCGATGGTCCACGGTCCCGGCGCGCGCTGGGCGGTGCTGGGTCCGCACCTGCTCTACCACCTCGGCGGCGGGCCGGGCGGAATCCGCCACTACCTCGCGCACCTCGGTCCCAGCCAGGTGCGGCGCTGGGCCGACCTGCGCACGCCGGAGCTGACCGAGGAACTGCAGGCGCGAGTGATCGAAGGCGTCGAGGAAGCCGCGCGCGGCCGGACGATCGAGGGACTGGAGGCCGAGCGCGACGCCGCGATCCTCGCGCTGCTGCTGGCGCGGCGCGGCGGAACCTGATCGTGGCTTGCAGCCGCGTTTGAAGGCGGCAAGAATCGATCATGTCCGTCAGCTCTCCGACCCGCCGCTTCACGGTGCAGGAATACCATCAGCTTGGCGCGGTCGGCATGCTCCACGAAGACGACCGCATCGAGCTGCTCAACGGCGAACTCGTCATTATGGCCCCCGTCGGAATCCGCCACATCAAAACCGTGCGCCGCCTCATCCGTGTTCTTTCCCAGGCTTTCGCCGACCATTGTCTCGTGGACGCGCAAAATCCTGTGTGGATCGACGGCCACTCCGAGCCGCAGCCCGATATCCTGCTCCTCCGGCCGGAGGCCGATGAGCGCGAGCATTCACCTCAGCCCGAGGATGTCCTGCTGCTCGTCGAAGTGGCCGAGTCTTCGTTGCACTACGACCGGAATGACAAGCTCGAAGCCTACGCGCGCAGCGGCATCGCCGAATATTGGATCGTCAACCTCGTGCGAAACGAGGTCATCATCCATCGCGACCCCGCCGGCGCGGAATACCGCAGTGTGACGACGGCCCGGGCCGGCGAGCGCATCGCACCCCTCGCCTTCCCGGAAACGATGGTCGAGGTCTCCGACATCATCCCGCGCTGAGCGCGAGCTTATTCCTCCGGCGCCGGATGGCCGAACTTCGACCGCAGCCGCGCATAAACGTTCGGCGTCACGAAATGGCTCGCGTCGCCGCCCAGGCGGGCAATCTCCTTCACGATGCTGGAAGAGAGATACACGAAGTCCTCCTTCGGCATGAGGAAGATGGTTTCCACGTCGGCCACGAGCTTGCGGTTCATCAGCGCCATTTGAAACTCGAACTCGAAGTCGCTCACGGCGCGCAGGCCGCGCACGATGGCGATCGCGCCGCTCCGGCGCGCGAATTCCACCAGCAGGCCACCCATCTGGGTGACGCGCACGTTCGACCACGCCGCGGTGTTTTCCTCCAGCATCGCCACGCGCTCGGCGGCATCGAAAAGCGGCGACTTGCGCGAGTTGGGCGCCACGGCGACGAGCACCTCGTCGAAGAGGCGCGCGGCGCGGCCGATGATGTCGAGGTGCCCGTTGGTGCAGGGGTCGAAGGAGCCGGGGTAGATGGCGCGGCGCATGGGGCGGAAGGGGGAAAGGCCGAGAGGGTGGAGAATGGAGGATGGCGGCAGGCTCCCCGCGCGTCGAGAACGGCCTTGGAACTGTGCGGTGCTTCCTGCCATCTTCCATCCTCCATCCTCTCGGCCATCCTCCCCGAATTCCACCACTACCGCATCGAGACCGATCCCGCCGGCCGGCCGGTCGAGCTGGGCCGCGGCGCGATGGGAGTGACCTACCTCGCCACCGATCCCTCGCTGCGCATCCGGGTGGCGCTCAAGGTGATCACGCCGGCGCGGACGGACGACACCGCGGCGCAGGCGCTCTTCCTGCGCGAGGCCCGGGCGGCCGCCCGCGTGCGGCATTCGAACGTGGCCAGCGTCCTGTTCCTTTCCGAGGAGCCGGGACGGATCTATTACGCGATGGAGTTCATCGCGGGCGAGTCGTTGCGGGCGTGGCTCGCGCGCAGCGGCCCGCCCGAGCCGCGGCTCGCCCTCGCCATCGCCGAGCAGATCGCGCGGGGGCTGGAGGCCATCCACGCCGAGGGGATCATCCACCGCGACCTCAAGCCCTCGAACGTGATGCTCCTGCCCTCGCCGCGGGCGCCGGGCACCGGGTCGGAATCCGCCCTGCCGCCGGCTTGGCAGGTGAAGATCATCGACTTCGGCTTGGCGCGGCCGGTCGCGGGCCCGGACGAGTCCGTGGGCACGATCGGCTTTCGCGGCACGGCCGCCTACGCCTCGCCGGAGCAATGCGCCGAGCGCACGGACCTGGACGGCCGCGCCGATCTTTACGCGCTGGGTTGCATCCTATTCGAAATGCTCGCCGGTGGGCCGCTCTTCAAGGCGCGCACCCAGCGCGAGATGGCGGATCTTCACCTCGACCAGCCGCCGCCGCTGGAGCGGATCGCCCACGCGCCGGCGCCGCTGCGGGAAATCGTCGCCCGCCTTCTCGCCAAGCGGCCGTCGGATCGCCCCGAGAGCGCCGCGCTGGTAGGCGAGATGCTGCAGGCCGCCCGCTTCGCGATGGGGGCCGGGACGACGGTGTTTCCCAGCCATCTGGCGCCTCGCGTCGCCTCGGCGTGGCTGGGACGCTCCGGGTTGCGGCGGCCGACAGCTTGGCTGGCGCTGGCGGCCGCCGCGGCGCTCGCCGGCTCGGCGGCTTGGGTCGCGTGGCGGAAGGCCGATTCAGGCGCGGAAACGCAGCTCACCGCTCCGACGCCGGCGCCGGGCTTGGCGGTGCTTCCTTTCGAGCAGTCTGGAGGGGAAGGGACGGAGGATTTCCTGGCGGATGGACTCCACGCCGACCTGCTCGACTCGCTGGGGCGCGTGCGGGGGCTCCCGGTGATCGCGCGGGCCTCGGTGGACAGCGCGCTCGCGCGCGGCGGAGGCGGTGATCTCCGCCGCCTCGGCGCCGAGCTGGGCGTCGGGAGCTTCCTCGCCGGCAACGTCCGGCGCGCGGGCGACCGCGTGCGGATCAGCGTTCGCCTCACCGAGGCAGCGGCCGGACGGACGCGCTGGAGCCAGACCTACGAACGCGACGCCGCCGAGCTGCTTGCCGTCGAAGGGCAAATCGCGCTGGAGGTCGCGACCCGCCTGCGCGGCGAGCTGTCGCCGGAAGAACGGGCCGCGCTCATGCGGCCGGCCACGGGCAGCGCGTCGGCCTACACGCACTTCCTGCGGGCGCGCGCGCTGATGGCCGATTCCTCCCGCAGCCGCGACGCCCTCGACGGCGCGATCCGCGCCCTCGGGCTCGCGCTCGACGCGGACCCGTCCTACGCGCTTGCCCACGCCCAGCTCTCGATGGCGCACACGTTCCAGTATTTCTGGGGGCACGACCGCACCGACCAGCGCCTGGAGCTGGCGCGGGCGGCCGCGGAGGCGGCACTGCGCTACCAGCCCGGCCTGCCCGAGGGCAAGCTGGCGCTCGGGCTGTATCACTACCGCGGCTTCCGCGACTACCCGCGCGCCCTCCCGCTCCTCGAGGAGGCGCTCGCCGCCTTGCCGGGCAACGCGGAGGTGCTCAGCGCGATCGGCTACATCCGCCGGCGGCAGGGACGGTGGGAGGAGTCCGCGACGCTCCTCGCACGGGCCGCCGAGGCCAGCCCGCTGGATCCCCTCCTCCATTACAATCTCGTCACGACACTGCATTGCCTGCGGCAGTATGAGCGCGCCGACCAAGTGCTGGAACTGGCGCGGCGTCGCATGCCCGGCCACCCCGCGCTCCAGCAGGCGCGGGGTGACCTCTACCGCGCATGGAAGGGCGACTTGCAGCCGATGCGCGAGGGGCTGGCCCAACGCGCCCCCGACTCGCCCACGGTCGAGCTGGCCGTGTATGAGCGCGCGATGCTGCGGCTGGCGGAGCGCAACTTCGACGAGGCGCTCCGCATCCTGAGGGAAAGCCGCTTCGTGCTGCTGGACGGGCAAAACATCTACTTCTCGCGCGACTCACTGGAGGCCGAGATCCTGACGCAGGCCGGACGCGCGCCGGAAGCCCGGCCGCTGTGGAGCCGCGCGGCCGCGCGGCTCGGCGAGCTGGCGGCGGCGCGCCCCGCGGACAGCCGCATCCGCATGGCCCACGCCCTCGCTCTGGCCGGCGCGGGAGAAGACCCGGTGGCAGCGATGGCCGAGGGTCGGGCAGCCGCGGCGCTGGTGCCGCTCGAGAAGGACGCGTTCGACGCGCCGATTCTCCTGCACGGCCTCTCGCTGGTGCTGCTGCGGAGCGGGCGGGCCGACGAGGCGCGGGAGATCGTAAATCGCCTGGAGACGATCCCCTGCCTGTTTTCGCGACAGTATTTCCGGCTTTCGCCGGCCTTCGACGCCATGGGTTCGCGCTGAAGCACGCGGTCAAGCTTGCGCTCGGCGCCGTTTCCGGGAAGTCTCGCGTTGCTTCCCTCTTCACGGCCATGAACCCTTCCCCGGATCCTTCTCCGTCCCCGATCGAGCCCAACTACATGGGGATGGGCACCTGGGACGGCATCACGATGCTGGACCGTTCGGCCGGCCCGAATCGACAGCTGTATCAGCTGCACGTGGACTTGCCGGTGAGCTACAATGTTGCGACGCAGTTCTCCGCCGGGCTTCTACAGCCGGACTACGATGTCGTTTCCGCCATTCTCAGGTCCATCTACAGGGCGATTCACCTCCCCTACCTCGACCAGCTCAGCGTGGCCTGGACCCCACTGAATGGGCCGGCTGGCACCCCCAGGCTCGGGATTTGGTCATTGGGCGTCGAGGAACGCATCGGCAACGGCGCGCAGACTTGGTTCGTGGTGCTGCGCGCGACCATCGACCTGAACGGCGTGACCGACTCCCAGGGCGCGGCCTACGGCGGCCCGGACCTTTTCAGCGCGCTCGCCCAGCCCAAGACGACCGTGAGCGATCCGGCGGCCGAGGCCATGCAGGACATTTCCGAATGGGTCCAGCGCCAAGTGCAGGCCGGCTCGCAGGACTATCCGTGCGTGGCCGGAATCATGGGGCTGTTCTACCTCACGCCCGGCACGTGAGGCAGGACCGCGCGCGACTTCCGTCTATTCCCACTCGATCGTGCTCGGCGGCTTGGAGGACACGTCGTAGCACACGCGGTTGATGCCGCGCACCTCGTTGCAAATGCGGGAGGAGATGCGGCCAAGGAGGTCGTAGGGGAGCGGCACCCAATCGGCGGTCATGCCGTCCTGGCTTTCCACCACGCGCACGGCGCAGGTGTCCTCGTAGGTGCGCTCGTCGCCCATCACGCCCACGGAGCGCACCGGCAACAGCACGGCGAAGGACTGCCACACGCGGTAATACCAGTCGGCCGCCTTCATCTCGTCGAGCACGATGCGGTCGGCCGCGCGCAGCACGCGCAGCCGCTCGGGCGTCACCGCGCCGAGGATGCGCACCGCCAAACCCGGGCCGGGGAAAGGCTGGCGCTCGACCACCTCGCGCGGCAGACCCAGCTCGCGGCCAACCTCGCGCACCTCGTCCTTGAAAAGCTGGCGCAGCGGCTCGACCAGCTCGAATCCGAGCCGCTTGGGGAGGCCACCGACATTGTGGTGGCTCTTGATGAGGGAGGCGGGGTTGCCGCCGATGGGCACGCTCTCGATCACGTCGGGATACAGCGTGCCCTGGGCGAGGAACTTCGCCCCCTTCTTGCCGCGGGCGAGGCTCTTGGCCGCGTCGCGAAACACGTTGATGAACTCCGAGCCGATGATCTTGCGCTTGCGCTCGGGATCCGTGACGCCGCGCAGGCGGCGCAGGAAACTCGGGGCGGCGTCCACGCATTTGAGGCGGACGTGGAAGTGCTCGCCGATGACGCGGCGCACGCCAGCCGCCTCGCCGTCGCGCAGCAGGCCGTTGTCCACGAAGATGCAGGTGAGCTGGTCGCCGATGGCGCGGTGCAGCAACACCGCGGCCACGGAGGAATCCACGCCGCCGCTCAGGCCGAGGATCACGCGGTCCTGGCCCACGCGCTCGCGCACCTCGGCGCAGGTCCGCTCGATGAACGAGCCCATCGTCCAGTCGGGCGTGCTGCCGCACACGCCGAGGACGAAGTTTTCCAGGATTTCTTTGCCCTGCGGCGTGTGCGAGACCTCGGGATGAAACTGGAGGCCGAAGAATTTTTTCGCAGGATGCTCGACCGCGGCGTAGCCGGAATTCTCCGAGGTGGCGACGACGCGGAAGCCGCGCGGCAGGCGGGTGATCTGGTCGCCGTGGGAGTTCCAGATGTCGAGCCGCGCGGGCAGGCCGCCGAAGAGCGGCGAGTCGGCGCGCTTCACGTCCAGCGTGCCCTTGCCGTATTCGCGCCGCGCGGAGGGAAGCACCTTGCCGCCGAGGTGATGCGCGAGGAGCTGCGTCCCGTAGCACACGCCAAGGATCGGCACGCCCAGGTCGAGGATCGCCGGGTCCGGCTGCGGCGCACCGGGCGCATACACGGATGCGGGGCCGCCGGACAGGATGATGCCGCGCAGGCCGCTCATCGCCCGGATCTTGGATGCGGGCAGGTCGTGCCGCGCGATCTGCGAGAACACGTGGCACTCGCGCACGCGGCGCGCGATGAGCTGGGTGAACTGCGAGCCGAAATCGAGGATGAGGATCATGGGCCGAAAAAGATCTAAGCTTCAGGCTTCAGGCTTCAAGGAAAGCCGGAAAAGAAGAAGGGTGGAAAGTTCTGGCGGTGCCTCGGTCGCTCCTTCCTCCCTCTGTCCGCTTTTTTCCCTTCTTTGAAGGTTGCCGCTGGTCTGGGGTTTCATCTTGAGCGGCTGTCTCGCTGCGCTCGGCTGAGGCTTGAATCTTGAAGCTTTCCCCGCGGTCATTCCTTCTTCACCACGGTCATGGTCACGGCGTCGCCGCGCTTGATCTGGTCCACCACGGACATCCCGTCATCCATCACGCGGCCAAACACGGTGTATTGCATGTCCAAGTGCGGCGCGTCCTGGAGCACGACGTAGAACTGCGAGTTGGCCGAGTTCGGGTCGTTTGTGCGCGCGGCGGCCAGGGAGCCGCGGGTATTCTTGTAGGCGCGCGAGACCTCCAGCGGCAGGTCGGGATAGTTTGAGCCGCCGGAGCCGACCCCGGGGGCGTCCACGCCGGCGCGGCTCTTCGGGTCACCGATCTGCGCCACGAAGTTTGGCACGATGCGGTGAAAGCGAATGCCATCGTAGAACTTCTCCTCGGTGAGCTTCACGATCCGCTCCGCGTGTTTCGGCGCGGCGTCCGGGAAGAGCTGGAGATGAAAGGTGCCGCGCTCGGTTTGGACCTTGAGGATCGGGCCGGAGCGCCCGGCGAAGGCGGCCTCGCCGCTCGGTTCGGTGTTCATCCGCGACTGAAGGGGAGGCGGCCGCGGGGCGCAAGGGAAAATGGCGGAGAAAGGCCGAGAGGATGGAAGATGGCGGATGGCAGGGGGCACACCCCAGCATGGAGGGGTTCTCGGCGTGAGAAAGCCCCCTGCCATCCGCCATCTTCCATCCTCTCGGTCCTCCCTTGCGCGCCCTGCCGGGCGCGCCCTCATTACGAAATGTCCCGGCCGTCGTCGTCCGCGCCCGCGCTGATTCCCCCCTCGCTGCTCGTGCAGGGCTATCGGCAGGGGCTTTTCCCGATGGCGATGGAGGACGGCGAGATCGGCTGGTTCTCGCCTGACCCGCGCGGGCTGCTGCCGCTGGAGGAAGGGGAATTTGTCGTGCCGCACGGGCTGCGGCGCACGCTGCGCAAAAACCTTTTCGAGGTGCGTTTCGACACCGCCTTCCGCGAGACCATGCTCGGCTGCGCGGAACGCGACGACACCTGGATCAACCCGGTGATCCTTGAGAGCTACTGCGCGCTGCACGGCCTGCACCTCGCGCACTCGGTGGAATGCTGGCGCGAGGGGCGGCTTGTGGGCGGCCTCTACGGCGTGTCGCTGGGGGCGGCGTTCTTCGGCGAGTCCATGTTTCACCGCGAGACCGATGCCTCCAAGGTCGCCCTGCACGCGCTCGTGGAGCGCCTGCGCGCGCGGGGCTACCAGCTCCTCGACACGCAATGGACCACGCCGCACCTCCGGCAATTTGGCGCGCGCGACGTGCCACGGCGGGTTTACCTCGAGCGCCTCGCCCTCGCGTTGAGGCGGCGCTGCGACTTCAACTGAGGTTTTGCCACGGAGACACGGAGCATTCTTCAGCGGTGAGAGGGCGGGCAACCGGACATGACTTCCCCTGAGACTCCTCCGTGATCTCCGTGCCTCCGTGGCAATCAACTCACGGGCCGAAAAAGAAGTCCCGCCCGAGCTTGAGCAGCACAACCGTCACCACGGCGAGGAAGCAGGCGCGCACGAAACGATTGCCGCGCGAGATGGCCAGCCGCGCGCCGAGCCTCGCACCGAGGATGTTGCACGCGGCCATCGGCAGCGCGACGGCCCAGAGAATGTGCCCCTTCGCGCCGAGCAGAAGGATCGCCGCGAGGTCCATCGCCGAGTTGACCAGTTTCACGCCGGGCGACGCGGCCAGGAAGCCCAGGCGCAGCCCGCGCACGAAGAGAAAAAGCAGCAGGCTCCCCGCGCCCGGCCCGAAGAATCCGGTATAAACCCCGATCACCCCCACGGCCGTCGCCACGCCCGCGCGGCGCGCCGGCGAGACGATCGCAGGGCCGGCTGGCGGCTCGCCGAAGCCGCGGTTGGTGAAGGTGTAGATCGCCACGGCCGCCAGGATCGCGACCATCAGCGGGCGCAGCACGGCGGGGCTTGCCACGGTCACGAGCCACGCGCCGCCGACCGCGCAAACGAACGCGAGCGCGGCCAGCGGCGCGACCATGCGCCAATCCACGGGATGGTGCCGCGCATAGCGCACCGCGGCCGCGAGCATCCCGGCGAGACTCTGCACCTTGTTCGTGCCCACCACCGTGGCGGGCAACGTCGCCGGGCCTAGGCCGAGAAAAAGCGCGGGGATGGAGATGAGCCCACCGCCGCCCGCCACCGCGTCAATGAAGCCGGCGGCGAACGCGGCGACGCCCAGGCCGGCGAGCGTCAGCGCGTCCATGCCGTGGCCTCCGGCTCGTTGCGCGTGGGATTCCAGCCGGCGGCAGCCTCGACGGAATTGCGATGGAGGCGCGGCGTGTGTCCGGGCTCGCGGTTGTAGCCGCCGCCGTAGAGCACCGCGAGCGGCACGGGCCGCGCGCGACCATGGCAGAGGTCCACGACGAAGCGGTCGCGCTCGCGCATGTCGCGCAACGAGAGGAGCATCTGGCCGAAGCGGTCATTCTGGTGCGGGTCGGCGCCGGAAAGCCAAAATGCCAGGTCAGGCTCGAATCGTTCGAGCGCCGGGGGCAGCGTTTCCCGCAGGGCGGCAAGGTAGGGGTCGCCGCGCACGTAGCGTTCCAGCCCCACGTCGAGGGACCCGGGCACCTTGCGGGAGGGATAGTTTGCCGCGACGTGGATCGAGTAGGTGAAAGAGTGCGGGTCGTCCGCGAGCAGCGCGTGGGTGCCGTTGCCCTGGTGGGCATCGGTATCGATGACCATCACCCGCAGCCTCGGATGCGTGCGACGAAGATCGTGCACGGTCACGGCCACGTCGTTGAGGACGCAGAATCCCTCGCCGCGGTCTGCGAAGGCGTGGTGCGTGCCGCCGGCGAGATTGGCCGCCGCGCCGTCGGCGAGCGCCGCCCAGGCGGCGCGGCGGGTGCCCTCCGTCTCACGCGCGCAACGCTCGAGCAGGGCGGCGGATGGTGGCAGGCCGAGGATCGAGGTTTCCTTCGGCGAGAGCGCGCCGGCCGCGATGCGGTCGAGGTATTCGGGCGTGTGAACCCGCTCCAGCATTTCCCGCGGGCAGGCTTCGACCTCCTCGATGTCCTCTGCCTTCACAACTCCGCCGGCCAAGAGCAGCGCATGGGCCTGCGGGAACTTCTCCATCGGGAACGGGTGCCCGGCGGGCAGCGGATGGAAGTAGCCGGGCGAGTAGAAGCAGCGCATTCGGGCGGGCGGGCAGAATACGTCGCGCTCCTCTGGCCGCCACGGCCAAGCCTGCTTCCGTGACTGCCGCGTCCTTCCGCGCAGGATCTCCGAAGAAAGTCAGCCCGAGCTCCGATGGCGCCTCTTCGCCGGGCCTGCTTTCCTCGGCCGTCCCAGGCCGGGCGCTAGATCAGCCTCCTCTCGGTCGGTGCTCCGCCCATGGCCTTGCTTCCGAGCCCGCCCCCGGGGACGAAACGATCCACTTCCAAAGTGAAACGTCGGACTTTCAAGGTCTGCAATTCCACTTTCAAAGTCTGCGCGCGCACTTTGAAAGCTTGCGCTCAAACAAAAAAAGTCTGCGCACGCACTTCAAAAGTCTGCGCCCAGACTTTGAAAGTCTGCGGTTCCACTTTTTTTGTTTGCGCGCAGAGCTTAAAAGCTTGCGCTTCCACTTTCAAAGTCTGCGCTCGCACAAAAAAAGTGCGCCGTTGCACTTTCAAAGTCCGCGCTTCCACCGCCGAAGTCCATCCGCAACGCGGCGAAGCGGAAGGCTCTAGGCTCAAAGGGGCCGTGCGCACCCCGGCGGCGCAACCGCCCGCCCGTGAAGCGAAACGTTTCATCTCGCAGGGATGCTCTTCCCTCTGGCAGGTGCGCGGACCCGCTTCTGGATTGGAAGTTTCTGCTTCGGAGGAGCAGGCGCAGAGGGCGTTGGTCCTTTGGAGCGGCCAGCAGCTTGGGCCTACGGCGACCAGCCGCGCACTCAACTGGAAAGACGGCGCCCAGTGCCGCCGGCGTCGTGACCGGGCGGGGGCGCTACCCCAGTCGGGGCGAGCGCCAACGTCGCCGAAGGTCTCCCGACGGCCGGTCGCTGCGTGCGGCGATCCGGGAGGAAAAAAACCGCCGCGCCCGGTAATCCGGGGGCGGCGGGTGCCTGGGTTGAGTCGGTTTTCCGAGGATTCAGGGCATCAGTTGCCAGCGGCCTTGCGGGCCTCGCGCTCGGCGGCGCGATCCTTCCACGCCTGCTCGTGGCGCTCCATGCGCCGCTGCATCGAGCGCAGGTCCTCCTGCTGGGCGGGAGTGAGGATGGGGGTGAGCTTGGTCTGGGCGTCCTGCATCACCGCCTTGGCCTTGGCGCGGGCTTCGTCGCGGATGGCCTTAAGCTGGACCTGGGCGGCGTCCACGATGGGCTGGGCTTGGGTCTTCTGCGCATCGGTCAAGCCGAGCTCGCGGGTGAGATGCGCCATCGCGTCGGGCGGGCCGTGGTGGCCGAAGCGGCCGTGGCCGCCAGGTCCGCCCGGGCCGGGCTCGGCAAAGGTGGTGAAGGCCGCCGTGAGGGCGAGCGCGCCCGCCGCGCCGAGGCCGAGGATCTTGGAATGGAGTTTCATGTGGGGTTTCAAGGGCCGCAGGGTTCGATGGTTCGCGGCTTCACGTTCCATGAACCACGATCCGACGGCGCGGTTACGCCGCGGTGACAGTGCGCAGCTTCCGCGTGTGTCCTCGCTTGCTCGCGGCGACGCGGCGCATACGAAGGTCGATGCTCCCTCCGCTGGATGCCGCCGCCCGCGCACGGCTCGAATCTGAAATCCTCCCGCGCCTCCTGCCCGCCGCGCGCTGGTATCGCGCGAAGTCACGCCCGCTGGCCCGCGTCGAGGTCGCGCGTGAAGTCGCACTGGGCGACGCCGCGCGGCTGCTCTGGGTGCGTTGCTCCTACACGGATGGCGGGCTCAATGAGACTTACCTGTTTCCCGCCTCACCGGATGCGGCGAGCGAGGCGTCGGCCGACTCCGCCCTTCACGCTGGGCTGCTCCGCCTTGTGCTCGCGGGGGAATCGCTTCCCGGCTCGGACGGCGGGCAGCTCGCCGGCCGCGCGGGTCAGCGCGCTCCCGCCATGGCCGACGGAGCCTCGCGCCTCCTCGGGCTGGAGCAGAGCAACACGTCGATCCTCTTCGATCAGCCCGGCAGACGCTTGTTCCTCAAGCTCTACCGCCAGGTCGCCGCGGGAAAGAACCCGGACGCCGAGCTGATCGCGCACCTCTCCGAGCGCGCCGGTTTCACCGCGGTCCCGGCCTACGTGGGCGCGCTCGAATACGAGCCGGCGGATGGCAGCGCCGCGGAGTCGGTTGGATTGTTGCAGGAGTTCGTCGGCGGCCGGCGGGACGCCTGGGAGGTGTTTGTGGAGCGCGCGCGCGCCCATGTTTCGGGTCGAAGTGACTTCGATCCCGGGCCCACCGAGTTGGCGCGGCGCCTGGGCGAACTGACCGCGCAGATGCACGCCGCGCTGGCCGCCCACTGGAACGATCCCGCGCTCGATGCGACCGCGCTCGACGCGCCGGACTTCGACCGTCTGCGCGGTCGCTTGGAGGAATCACTCGGGCGGATCGAGCGGGCCGCTCAGCAGCCACACCGCCTGCCGCGTCTGGCCGAGCATGTCGTCCGCGTAAACCTCACGGCGGAGTGGTTTCGCAAGGTCCGCGCAACGCACGCCCGCCGGCTCGCTCAAGCTGCGGGTCACCGCCTGCCGAAGACGCGCGTGCACGGCGACTTCCATCTCGGCCAGATTTTGCTCGGTGACGCCGGCGACGCCGTGTTCCTCGATTTCGAGGGCGAGCCGGCGCGTCCCGCCGAAGAGCGCCGCCAGCGCCAATCACCGCTCTTCGACGTGGCGGGAATGCTGCGGTCGTTCGACTATGCCGGCCAAGTCGCCGTTGAGTTCCGGGGGGACACGATTCCGGAGCCGACGTCACCGCTTTTCGCGGCGTCCAATCGCGCCGCTTCCTGGACAAGGCATTGCGAGGAGTTCTTTCTTCCCGCCTACCTCCGCGTCGCGACGGCGGCTGGCCTGATGGGTGAGGGGAACGGCTGGCGAGCGCTGCTCGACGCCCTCACACTGGAGAAGGCGTGCTACGAGCTGGCCTACGAGCTCGACAACCGTCCGGACTGGGCCCCGATCCCGCTCGCCGGGATCGGGCCACTCCTCGCCGAGCCTTTGTCATGACGCCGATTCGGCTTGTTCGCCGCGAAACCTCCGCGCTAGCCTCCGCCGCCAGACATCCCTCCATTCCCTCCCCATGAGCCTTTTCTCCTTCATCAAGGGCCAGTTCATCGACGTCATCGAGTTCCTCGACGACTCGCGCGACACCCTCTCCTGGCGTTTCCCCGACGACGACAAGGAAATCAAGAACGGCGCGCAGCTCATCGTGCGCGAGTCGCAGGTCGCGCAGTTCGTCTATCTCGGCGAATACGGCGACTGCTTCGGACCCGGCAAGCACGAGCTGCAGACGGACAACATCCCGATTCTCACCTCGCTGAAGTCGTGGAAATACGGCTTCAACTCGCCGTTCAAGGCGGACGTGTATTTCGTCACCACGCGCGTCTTCGCGGGCAACAAGTGGGGCACGGCCAGCCCCGTCCCGATGCGGGACGCCGACTACGGCAACGTCCAGCTCCGCGCCTACGGCATCTACGACTTCCGCGTGGTGGACCCGCCCAAGTTTCTCAAGGAAGTCGTGGGGACCTACCATCAGTTTCGCCTGGAGGATTTCACCGACGTGATGCGCTCGCGCATGGTGAGCGTGTTCTCCGGGGCGCTGCAGAAGGCAGGCGTGCCGTTCTTCGACCTGGCGACCCGCTTCGGCGACATCGGCGACGCGCTGCTGCCCGTCCTCAACGCGGCGCTCAAGGAAAAATACGGCCTCGAAATGACTTCGTTCGTCATCGAGAGCGTCCAGTTGCCCGAGGAAGTCCAGGCCGCCATTAACCGCGGAGGGGCGATCAAGGCGGTGGGCGACATGAACAACTACCTCAAATATCAGATGGGCCAGGGCATGGAGAAGGGCGGCTCCGGCGGGCTCGGCGCCGCTGGCGCGGAGATGGCGATGGGCATGTCCATTGGCCAGCAGATCGTGCAGGGGATGCAGCAACCTCCGCCGCAGCCCCCGCCTCCTTCCGCGCAGCCGCCTCCTGCGGTCGGCGGGGTGCCCGACCTGTTGTCGCCGGCGCAGGCCGCGGAGCGCGTCGGCGTCACCGAGGCGGACATCATGGCCTCGCTCGAGGCTGGCGACCTGAAGGGACGCAAGATCGGCTCAACCTGGCGCATCTCGAAGAAGGCGCTCGACGAGTTCCTCGGCGCCTGATCCCATCGTTCCCGCACGCGGCGGACTCTTCATCGAGTCCGCCGCGTTTTTGCGCGCGGCCATAGCTTCCCGTCCCTTCGATGCCTCC
>CALMOL010000172.1 GCA_937871685.1 uncultured Verrucomicrobiota bacterium | reverse complement strand
GAGAGGTGCGCCCCGCGCCAGCCGCCGGCGGGACGGAGCGGCCGGGTGATCGTTCGGGCCAAGTCCCGCCTGACCGCCCTGCGCCAGCGGGGGGGGGGGGCGGCGGGCGGAGCGCGCGATCACTATTCCCGCGCGTTCACTACTCCCAAACTGTTTAGAGCCACCGAACTCACAGCGCCACCATCGAACGTTCCTTTTTCGATCGCCGCTCGGAGCGCGTGAGATGAGTTCGTCCGTTCGAAAAAAGCAAGCACGGAGCGGCTTATCAGCTTACGCATTTCCTTAACTCGCTCTTCGGTGTCGAACGCCTTGTTTTCGAGATCGAAAAGCGAGCTGATTCTCTCGCGATCGTCTGGAAAAAGGGAAGTGAGCCTTATGCGTATGGGGCATTTGTGCTCCTTCGGAGTTGGCATCCCTTCGACAGGAACCCTCTCGGGGACGTAGCAAAGGTTTACATAAAACTGTCCACCGAAGGACGATTTCTGAAGGTTAAAAACCTGCAACACGTCGTCAGTCTTACGATACCAAGTTGGTCCTTTCTTCATGAAGCCATTCGCTGACAACGGTTCATGCAGAGCAGTCTCAATGATCTTTTTGTTCATGCTGCCTCAGTATGTTTCGACGCGGCTCTTCCACTTTCCGCGATGCTCTTGTTCCAGCTCTTTGCGGTATCCCTCGGCTTGTCTCTCGCCGCGCTTTACTGCGCGCGGGTTGTTTGGCTTTAGCTCCACAACCTCCTTGCCTCTAAAGTCGACTGCATCCGCTCGCTTTCCACTCGGAAGCGTCACTTCCTTTTCGTAGTTCGGGCCTGGGTTCCAATCTTTATGGGCTTGGCGTCCTGCTTTGGTGGCGGGCGTTTCGCCCCCCGTCATTTTCCCTCCTCTCCCGCCTCTCAGCATCATGCCCAACTCGAATGCGTCGCGCACCGTCTCCGCCGGGTGACTCATCGCATGCTCGTAGTCCTTATAGAGCATCTCCGTCCGCCACTCATACCACTTGCTGAGCGCGGCGCTGAGCACGCCGTAGGTGTGCCCGTTGTCCACGATCTGCCCAACCTCTGAGCGGTCGCCCTCGTCGCTGAACAGCCCCATCGGGTCGGTCTTGTTGACTGGGTCATTGTGGCAGTAGCGGTAGAGGTTGAAGTCTTGGGCCTCAAAATGCTTGGGGTCGGGCTGAAGGAAGCGGCCCAGCTCGGGGTGGTAGAGGCGGTGGCGGAAGTCGTAGAGCCGCAGCTCGGCCAGCCACTCGCGGCCGGTGAACAGGTGCCGGTTGCCGTAGGCGGAGGCGGGCTGGAGGCTCTGGGAGCCGGCCAGTTCCTGGCCCTGGCCGTTGTAAACGCGCGGCCAGCCGAAGGCCTGGTAGGCGTATTGCTCCACGATCTGGCCCCCGGCGCTCAGCGCCAGGCAATGGGTGCGCGCTTCATAGTGGTGGGCCAGGTAGCCGATCCCGCCAGCAAAGGTGTAGGAGGCTGCGATCTCGTCCACCCGTGCCCCGTGCACGTAGAAGTGGGCCTGGGCCAGGGGGGCGCTGGCGCTGGCGCGGGTGAAGTCGGCCACCAGGTTCCCGCCGTCGTAGTAGAGGTAGGTGGCCGGATTGGCGTCCACGGCCGAGGACGTGCCAATCCAGCGCTTCACGCAGCGGCCCAGCGGGTCGTGGCCAAAGAACATCGCCTGGCCCGCGGGGATGCCCGGACCCGTCGCGTAGCGCGGCTGCCGGAGGGCGTTGTAGCCCATCGACCCCTGGCCCTCGCCGGCCAGCACCCCGTTGGCCTGGCCGGGCGCGGCCGGCGCGTAGGCGTCATCATAGACCACCGGCAGGCTGCCCCACTGCTGGTATTGGTTGAGCCCCGTGTCGCGCCGCCAGAACGGCACCCAGCCCCGGTTGGCCAGGTGGTTGCCCGCGCCCAGGCCCACGCCCTGGCCCATCCGGTTGCCCAGCTGGTCGTAAACGAAGTGGTCCTCGCGCTGGTAGCCGCCGGCCGCCCCGCCCGGGTCCTGGCACTCGTAGTAGGCGTCGGTGAGCTGGCCCTCCGCGTCGTAGGTGAACCGATCGCCGCAGCCGTTTTCCAGCGGGTTGACCGACGGGTTGGTGTTCTTGCCGATGGCCCAGATGCGGTCGCGCGCGTCGCGCCAGTAGTGGCGGTAGAACAACATGTCCCCACCGCGGTAGAGCGCCTGGTCGCTCACCCGGCCCGCGTCGTCGTAGGCCCAGTCCATCACCAGGCCGTCGGCGCTCACCTGCCAGTCCAGCTTCCCGTCGGGCTGCCAGAACCATTGGCCAAGGCAGAAGGCCAGGTTGCCCTGCGCGTCCACGCCGCCCACCGCCTTGAGCTGGCCGCGCGCCGTCCAGTCGTGGCGCACCGTGTAGGCGGGACCCAGGGTGATGGACACGCTGCCGTCAGGGTAGCGCCGCCAAGCTTGGTGCACCCAGTCGCCCGCGCCGGCCACCAGCTGGCCCTCGTAAGTCTTTTGTCCAGCCGCGTCGTATTGGAAAACAAGGGACGCGAACACGTTGCCGATGCCCGCCAGCCGCCCGGCGTCGTCCCAGGTTTGGGCCACCCAGGGGGTAATGCCGTCGTTCCACTCGTGGTAGGTCTCGCGCCCCCGCGCGTCGTAGCCGCTGATG
>CALMOL010000171.1 GCA_937871685.1 uncultured Verrucomicrobiota bacterium | reverse complement strand
TTGATGGCCTTACGTCGCCAAGGGCAAGGCCGTCCATCGCTATGACAGTCGCGGCGTTACGCATTTCTGACGATTGCCGTTCGCCACGCGCAAGAAAGCTTGGCGCGTGAACCTCAAGCTGATTTCGCCTCTGTCGGTTGCCGGTCCCCTCCGGGCCTCTTCCCGGTCAAGCTCTGGCGCCAACGAAGTCGCCACCACAAAAACCATGTCGTTCTTCTCCCTGAAATCCTTCCTCCCGAGCCCGATCAAAAAGGCCGTTCTGACTCCGATGATCGCGGCGGCGTTGTTGCTGGGCTCCGGCGCGGCGCTGAAGGCTGACCCGATCCAGTGGACGGTCGCCAGCGGCGGCAATGGCCACTACTATGACCGCATCAACGTGACGGGCCTTACCTATGCGGACGCCGTAAGCGCCGCCGCGGCGAGCACGTATCTGGGGATGCAAGGGCATCTTCTCATCCTCGATACCGCGACGCTCCCGGCCTACACCGCCGAGCGCGACTTCGTCTACGACAACGTGTTCCTCCCCGGGTTGACGAACAATCGCGTCTTCTGGATTGGCGCGAGCCTGCCGAACGGCGGCACGAGCTCCGATTGGACGTGGGTCGATGGCACAAGCGTCCCCGCCTCGATCGTCAGCACCGCTTGGTTGGTTGACCATGGCGAGGGCGGCGGCCTGGAAGGCGCCTCGTTCTTCGACCGCGCCGACCGGCGGGTTTACGACTACATCGCCAACAACTCCACCAATCTGGTCAGCGGCTACATCATCGAATATCAAGTTCCCGAGCCCTCGACCTGGGCCGCCATGCTCACGGGCGCAGGCCTGCTGGGCCTCGTGGCCCGTCGGAGGCGGCACGCCAAGGGGTGAGATCGCGCGCCGGGCGGCGTGAGGGGCTCGCGGCGACCGTCCCCAGAGCGCGCGCTCCTGGGCTTGCGTTCCTCTCCGCGGACTCTTCGAACTCTGCCCATGCCGTCTTTGCCCCGCTCTCGAATCTTGCTCCGTCCGGCCGCGGCGGGCTTGGCGGCGTGTCTCGCGCTGCTGGGGGGCGTGCGGACCGCGCATGCGTCGGAAGCCGCTGCTCGGGCCGGGGCTCAGACCAGCGCGTCGTCGGTGGCCGCTTTCGATGCCCATTTCGGCGTCGACCAAGCCAGCGCCACGGCCCCGGCATCTGCTGGCGGGGCCACGGCCAAGGGCACCGCGACGGTCCAGGGCTTTCCCTTCACCAACCTCCTGGCTCCGACCCTCAAGGCCACGGCCAATGGAAGCGCGGGGGGCGATGAGCACACGGTCGGCTACTACAGCACCGCGACGGGCTCGTGGACGGATACCCTGAAGCTCAAGAGCGGCGTGACCATTCCGCCGGCGGCCTTTTCCTTCCACGCGGTTTTCATCTGCCACCTCGACGGCTCCCTCAATGGGCCAATCGGAGCCGCCACCGCCTACCGCAGACTCATCATCGATCGCACGGACGTGGCCGGGAACCCGATTCAATACGGCTCCACTACCCCCTACAACCATCCGGGGCCGATCAACGAAACGGTGCGGCTCACCGTGCCGATCCAGGCCTTCCTAGGCGGCTTCCTCAACGGCGCGCCCAACATGCCCGTTTACCCGACGTTCACCATGAGCGTGAACGTGACGGCCACCGCCGCCTATAACGCGCAGGGCGAATGGGGCGGCGACGGATCGGCCGAGCTCGGCAGCACCTACGCGCTGGACACCATTTATCTCGCCGACGCGCACGGCAACCCGGTCTCGGGCTACGAGAACCTCCAGATCGTGGGCGACCTGGGCTCCTACAAGATGGGCCCGCCGCCGGGCGGCTTCCTCCAGGAGATGGTGGCGCGCGACCGCTTCGGCCGCCGCCTGAACGAGCGCGGCCTGACGCTGGTGGACTGGGAAGGGCAGATCGCCAACCCGGCCATCCAGATTTGGATCACGCCGCCGAGCGACGCGACCTTCCCGGCCACCGCGGTGGTCTCCTGCCCGCAGGCGCGGGTGTATTTCGACAACCCGTCCACCACGAGCGACGGCGGGCCGACGAAGGTCATCACCTTCGCGGACGCCACGCCGCAGCCCCTGCGCGTGAGCATCTTCCCGGACCGCGACGGCACGGACGAGGACTGGCCGATCAACGTGGACTTCACTTCGGCGAGCGGCGCCTCGCGCCTGCTCATCCTCAACGCGCACGTGGTGGACCAGGACCAGCCGACGCGGCCGGTGGAATTCCCGATCACCGTGGATTTCTCGCGCGACCAGACCGGCTACTTCGCCGATCCGGCCGTGCGCGCGCTGTATCAGCAGTTGGCGAACGACTGGGCGTATTACCTCGCCGATCCCGGCCTGGACACCGTGGCGACGGGCGCGGAAACGACCTTCATCTGGGCTCCCACCGGCTTCCTCAGCGGCAACTTCATCACGAACGCGAGCCCCTACCGCGGCTACCTGCTCTACGCCTACGGCATCGACCAGGCCGCGGAGCCGTATCGCTCCGGCGGGGAGCCTTCCAGCACGGGCGGCTTCCTCACTGCCGCCGGCGTGAGCCTAAACCTGCGGCGCTCCGGCGGGCAGGAGCTGGAGGTGAAGGGGAACTACAACCTGCTCGGCTGGTATCTGACCACCGGCGACAGCGACTGGTGGATGGCCACGAACCTCGGCGACGTGCCGAACGACCTCGCCTCCATCCCGCACCACGAGATGGGGCACGCCTTCATCTTCAATCCCGCGCAGCCCGCCTTCGCCTCCTTCAAGCAGCTCGGTGCCGTGCAGGAAGCACGCGTGCTGGCCTATCACGGATCGTATCCGGCGATCGACTCCTCGGATCACCTCGCCGGCGCGGTGGATCGCCTGAGCGGCCGCGGCGCCTTTGGCAACGAATACAACGGCCCCATGCCCGCGCGACGCTGGCTGATCACCAAGCTCGACCTGCTTGTCGCGCAGGCCATCGGCTACCGGCTGCGGGACACGTCGCCCTTCGCGCCCGCGTCCATCACGACCACGGCGCTGGCGCGCGGGGGAGTGGGCGGCTTCTACTCGCAGACCTTGCAGGCGCGCGGCGGGGTGCCGTTCTACCGCTGGACCGTGAGCGTCGGCAGCCTGCCGCCCGGCTTGGAACTGGATTCATTCACCGGGACGATCACCGGAAACCCGACCGCCGCGGGGAGCTACGCCTTCACCGCGCGCCTGGAAGAATACGACGAGACGGCGCCCGCGGTGGAGCGAGCCTTCACCATCCGCGTGGAGAGCGCGCCCTTCGTGGTGACGAGCGTGCAGCGCACGCCCACGGCGCAGGTGAGCTACCGCACCAGCGCGAACCAGACGTATCGCGTGGAGGCTTCGGACGACCTCCAGGCTTGGACCACGCTGGCCTCCGGCGTGCCCGGCACCGGCGGCGTGGTGACGACCGCCGATCCGATGGGCGCGGTGCGACCGAAGCGCTTCTACCGCATCACGGAGATGTGAGGCTGGCGCGGGGGCTTCAAGAAAGGAGAGGCGGCGCGTCCATGGCGTGGACAGCGCCGCCTCGATCACATCGCCGGGCGGTTTACTCGATCGTGATGCCTTTCCGCTTGGCCTCGGCGCGGAGGATGGTGGCGACCTTGGCGTCGAAGCCGTCGCCCTTGCCGGAGGCGGCGAGGCGGGCTTCTTCCTTGCGCAGGAATTCGGCGCGCTCCTTGGCCAGGGCGGTGATCTCGGCTTGGATCTTGGCGCGGTGCTCGCGGAGGTCGGCGACCTTCTTCTCGCGCTCGGCGGTGTCGAGCTTGCGCCAATCCTCGGGGAGATCGGCGTCGCGCAGCGCGCCGGGGGCGGCGCGGCCGGAGGCGACTTCGTCGAGGAGGTCGCCGCCGCCTTGGACGGCCTTGCCGGTGCGGGAGTTGAACTCCAGGCGGTCGCTCGCGGCGGCGGGGGCGGCGGCCTCGGAGGCGCGCTGCTTCTGCTGGACTTCGACGCGCTTGGGCGCGGCGCCGTAGGGGACGATGGTGCCGCCGATCTCGCGATTCAATTCGGCGAGGCGTTTGTCCATCGGCGTTTCCACCTGGGTCATGCCGCCGGCCTGCGCGATGGCGACGTATTCGCCCTCGCCGAGGCGCGCGATTTCCTGCCAGACCTTGCGCGTGTCGTCGGCGGCGCCGCACTGCACGGTGTTGATGATGATGCCGCGCTTGAGGGCTTCCTGGCAGAGGACCGGATACTTGGTGTCGTCCGGGTAGTCCATGTGCGGCGGGGCGTCGCCGACGAGGAAGATGATGCGCAGCGTGGACGGGTCGGCGCTCCACTGGGTGCGGCGCACGGCGACCTCGAGGGCCTCGTTCACGGACTCGGGCCAATCGCCACCGCCGGCCGCGGAGAACTGGCGGAGCTGGGCGTAGATGGCGTCGAGGTCGTCGGTGAGCGGGTGGGCGCGCGTGACGTAGGCGTCGCCGCGGTCGCGGTAGGCGACGAGCGCGAAGCGGAGGTCGGGCGTGGGCTTGGCTGAGATCATCTGGTTGGCGATGGCCCAGATCTTTTGCTTGGCGCCCTCGATGAGGCCGGACATGGAGCCGGTGGTGTCGAGGACGAAGCAGACCTCGATGCGGGGCTTGGC
>CALMOL010000170.1 GCA_937871685.1 uncultured Verrucomicrobiota bacterium | reverse complement strand
GGCGGCCCTGGACAACGGGGCGCGAAGCGCCGGAGCTTTCGGCTTGGCCTGGGCGGGACGCCCGCGTCGGCACGCGGGACGCGTGCGCTACCCGGGAGCCGCGGCGCGTCGGCGCCTGGAGGGTGATTTTGCAGCCTTCGTCGCGGATTGGTATCAGCAGGCCGCCGGGCGCCTGCTGGGGCGGCGGCGGGGACGAAGGTGTCTTGCCGCCTCCCGCCGCTCAGATCATGAACTTGCCGCCTTCCATGACCTTGTCGTTGTCGAACCACACGTCGAAGTCGCGGCCCACGCAATCGATGTGGGTCTTGGAGATCCACTGCTGGCCGGTGTGCTCGGCGTAGGGGTGGCCGAAGGCGATGTGGATGCCGGGGATCTTCTCGTCCTGGAGGATGTGGCCGATCACGTCCCGGCACGCCGTGTTCGTGCCGATGGCGAACTCGCCCACGCGGTTGGAGTTCTCGTCGGTGCTCGTGTAGGCGCGGAATTCTTCCAGCAGCTCGGCGTTCTCGCACTGGAGATCGACGATGCGGTTGTCGCGCACCTCGATGGTGAGCGGGGCGGTCTTCAGGTCGCCGTATTTCTGGCAGAGGTAGTCGCCCACCACGCCGTCCACGACGAAGACGCCGTTGGTGTTGAAAGGGGAGGTGAAGATCTCGCCGCCGGGGAGGTTGCCCCACTTCTCGACGGTGATGATGCCGGAGGTCTTGATCCAGCGCAGGTAGGGGGAGAACTCGCCCACGAACTCGGTGCCGTGCGGAGTCTTGCAGGTGATGCGCTCGGCTTGGCGCGCCTTCTCGATGAGGCGCTGGGAGAGCTCGTCCACCGCCTTGAAGTCGGCGCGCATTCCTTCCAGCATGATCTGCCGGTTGATGTTCACCATGTGGCCGTGGCGAAGCTTGTGCTTGTTGACCACGGAGGTCATCTCGATGCGGGAGCCCAGCTCGCCGGTCTGGGTGAGGGCGCAGAACACCGAGACCTGCGAGCGTGCGAGGTCCGCGAGGATGTTCGCGGGCATGCCCTTGAGCGGGCGCTCCGCGTGGCGCTCCAGCACGAAGATGGAGTATTCCGCGCCGACGCCCTCGATCTGCTGCTGGAGGGCGGCGGAGATTTCGCGCGAGGCCTCGTCGGTGATGATCGTCATGCGCTCCTCGGGCTTGAGGCGCAGGCAGGTGACGATGGCGTTGCGCGCGCCGGGGACCAGCTCGGGATCGATGGGCGCGTCGAAAAGGCGGTCAGGCATGTCAGAGAAGGCGCGGAGAAAAGGGGGGGACGGTGCCGAAAAACCGGCCGTCCGCAACCTTTTGGCCCACGGCCGCGCCTCCGGCGGCGCCGACCTCTTCTCAACGGCCCGCCGTGCCGAGCAGGAGGCGGGCAGCCTCCTTCGCGGCCATGCCGACCTTCACGCCGCGGCCGCGGGCCGTCGGGTTGGCGGCGGAGATGATGCCGTCGGCCCAGGTGGAAAGCGCGTCGCCGATGCGGGCGGAATACGTCGAGACGGTCGCGGCGGCCACGCCCTCGGTCTCGAGGGCCGGGAGGCCGTTGGCGCCGCTCTGGTCGATGCCGAAGCCGGCGTCGTTGGCGATGATGCCGCGCGGCCGCGAGATCTGCGCGTAGCGGGCCATCACCGCCGCGCCGTGCGAGCCGACGCAGAAGACGTCCGCCGCGCGCCGCTCCTTGAGCACGCCGATGGACCACACGGCGAAGATGCCGCCCGCGCCGCTCGCATCGCCCTCCAGGTGGTGGAGCTGGTCGTCGGTGACGCCGCGCACGTCCACGGCGCGGCCCTCTGGGGCCTGGGCGAAGAAAAGGCGGGCGGCTTCCTCGCCGGTCATTCCCTCGCGCGCGCCGAGGGCGGCGGCGGCCTCGTTCACGTAGCTCACCGTGCCGCGGAGGAGCGAAGGGCCGTCCGAAAGGCGGGCCGAGAAACAGGCGATGGCGGCGGCGGGAACGCCGCTTTTCTGCGCCAGCGGCAGCGCGGCGATGCCGGCGAGATCGCGCCCGCCGCCCGCGTCGTGCGCAATGAGGGCGCGCACGCCCCGCCCGAGCGGCACGGCGCCGGTGGGGCCGCCGCAGAACGAGGCGCCCAGGACGACGTCCCGCGCCGAGAGATCCGGCGCGTCCTTCGCCGAGTAGTAGGTCAATGAATCCGCCACCAGGATGCGGCCCCGGCCCGTCGGGTCCGAGTGAAAGACGGTGGGCGTCGTGGAGCCGCCCGCGGCCGGACGATCCGCGGATGGCTCGGCGGATCGAGTATTTCTTGCCCATCCCGTCGCGCCAACCGCGAGACCGAGGGCCATCAATCGGCCGCTGGTGGCCAAGCATTCACGACGAGAGAGAGGGCGCGCCGATTGGGCATCTGGTTGCATTGAAAGAGGAGAAAAGCGCCACGCGCCGCGTCAATCCCGAAGGGTGGGCGCCGCCGTATTCTCCAGGTGGATGGCGCGGTCCCCGCGCCATGGCAGACGCTTTGGCGCTCAAACGCTCGAGGTGAAATGCGGTGGGCTGGGCGTGGCCCAGGCTGGAGCACCACGGCATCTCGCTTCACGAGCAGGCTTCGCGGACAAGGCGCGCTTCCGCCTTTGCCCAGCGCGGTCGCTACTGGGACCGCTGGCATCCTTGCCGGCAGGGTCCTCCAGGGCATCTTATTTCTCCCCTTCGGGCCCCTGCGGGCCGCGGAAGGCAAAAAGTCCTTCAAAGTTTCGAAAATCCAGGTGCCCCGAACGGACCCGACCGGCAAGGATGCCAGCGGTCCCAGTAGCGACCGCCCCCAGCGCGCTGGGCGCACCGGCTGGCGAGGCCTTGGCTTCAAGGCTCCAGTCGGCAGCGCCGCTTCTTGCAGCGCGGAGGACGTTCGCCGTCCAACTGGAATCTCGAACGGTTTCAAAGCTCAATCGCCAGAACTTCCAGTCTAGCCGGAGATCGCACCGCCCAAGCTGCCAAGTTCGCCTTCGGGTCCGGCAAATCTGGCGCGAGGCGCCGGGCTGGGTTACGTGAGCGCCCCCCAAATGGAAACCCTCGCGCCCCTCCCAGCCGCCGCGCTCCCCGCGCCGCGGCCGCTCTCGGCGTGGGGCGAGGCGCGGGCGACGCTGGCGCTCGCGCTGCCGATGATCGCCGGGCAGCTCGGCCAAATGCTCCTCCAGCTCACGGATTCACTCCTCGCCGGCCGGCTCGGGGTGGTGTCGCTGGCGGCGGCGTCGTTCGCGGTGTCGCTCACCTCGGTCTGCTACGTGGTCGGCGTGGGGGTGCTGACTTCCATCGCCGTCATCGCCGGGCGCGCCCACGGGGCGGCTGACCGCGCGGCGTCGGGCGAGACGCTGCGCCACGGCCTGTGGGTGGCGCTGGGCTGCGGCTTGGCGGCGGGGCTTGCGCTGGAGATCGCCGCGGAGCACCTCGACCGCTTCGGCCAGACGCCCGAGGTGCAGGCGGCGGCGCGGGGATTCCTGCGCGCGCTCGGCTGGTCGATGCTGCCCGCGATGCTGTGGCAGGCGCTCAAGCATTGGTGCGAGGCGGTCGGCGCGCCCACGGCGCCGATGTGGACCACATTTGTCGGCGTGCCCTTGAAC
>CALMOL010000169.1:2196-20301 GCA_937871685.1 uncultured Verrucomicrobiota bacterium | reverse complement strand
AGGGATCGGGAAGGAAATCTACGATCCCGCCCGCCCGCAGGCGAACGCCGCCGCGAAAGCGCGCGCATCGACGAGCCCGCGGGTCGCCTCGGTGAGCGGGACGCAGACGACGACGAAATCGGCCCGGCCCCAGAGCTCCGGCAGAGCCGCGGGGGAAAAGATCTCGTCGGCTTCGGGCACCGGGGCGGGATTGGCGCGCACGCCGATGACCCCCATGCCGAAGGCTTTCGCGCGCCGGGCCACGGCCCGCTGACGACGGTGGCATTCGAGCTCCGCGGCAATCCCTTCCACGCCGGCCGCGTGGGCTGAGAAAAGCATGGCCGGCGGCTTGCTTTTCGCGCTGCGGAGCGTGCTCAAGCGACGCGTGTTTGGTGCCGGCCCGCGGCGGACGCGCGTGCTCAGCGGCGCGGGCCGGGGGCTTTGGCTGACCATCGACCACGCCCACAACGTGCAGCGCCGACTCGGCCTCGCGGAGCGCGAGATCGAGGGCGACTTCGCACGGCTCGCGCGCCGCTCACGCTCCCTGGCCGACATCGGCGCGAGCGATGGCTGGTATGGATTGCTCGCGCGCCGCTGCCAGCCGGGAATCGCGGTGCGCGCATGGGAACCACGGGGGCAGCTTTCCGCGGCTGCCCTCGGCGATTGGACGGCGAACGGCTTTCCCACCGAAGCCCTGGATTGGCGCGCGGAGCCAGCCCACGACCTTGCGGCGGCGCTCGCGGGGATTGCCGGGCCGGTGCTCGTGAAAGTGGACATTGACGGGGGCGAGGGCGCCCTGCTCGCTGATCCTGCGGGCGTCGAGCGCCTGCGGTCATTGGACGGCGCGCTGATCGTGGAGACTCACTCGGCGGCGCTGGAGGCCGCCTGCCTTGAGGCCTTGGCGGAGGCGGATTACTCCTGCCGCGTGGTGCCGCAGGCACGCTGGCGGCGGTGGCTGCCCGAGCATCGGAGCGACATCCGGCACAACCGCTGGCTGGTTGCGGAGCGGCCCTGAAACAAGCGCGCCAAAGATCAGAGCGGCGATTCTCTGGCATGAACAAACGGTGGCTAATCATCTTGGTGCTCTGCCTGCTGCCCACGATGCTCTGCGCCCGCGAGCCGCGGCAGCAGGCGCGCATTGATGCCTTGATCACCGCGGTGGAAAAAATGCCCGGGGGGAAATTCATCCGCAACGGCTCGGAATACGATGCCGCCACGGCGGCCGGGCACCTGCGCATGAAGCTCTCGCGAGCCGGCGAGCGCGTGAAGACGGCCGAGGACTTCATCGAGGGCATCGCTTCCAAGTCGTCGGTCAGCGGCCAGCCGTATCGCATCCGTCGCGCCGGCGGGGCAGAGGAAGACGCGGGCGCGTTCTTCCGCGCGCGCCTGGATGAGATCGACCGGGCGGGGAAGTGACCGAGAGCGGGAGACGGACCGAGAGGATGAAAGATGGCAACAGCGTTTTCCGCTTGCCGGCGCGGGGCGGCTCGCAAGCGTGCGCGGCCCGTGCCTGATCGTCCCCTGCCCCGCTCGCCTGCCCGCATCTCGCCGCCGTTCCTGGCTTTTCTCGCCTTCAGCCTGCTGCTGGTCGGTTGCACCGGGCCGGCGCGCATTGAGCGCGAGGGCGGGGCGGTGCGGTTGTCGGCGCTCGGGCGGACGGAGGCACAGGCCATCACGAACGCGTTGCTCACGATGCATCCGGCGGGCGACCCAGCCGAAGCGCGCCGGATCGCGGAGATGTCGGTGCAAGCCGGTGGAGAACTAGCCGAAAAGTATCGCGTCAGCATGCCGGCGCCCGAGCACAACCTGCTCATCAACCTCGGCCTGCGGGAGCGCGGCCTTTGCTGGCAGTGGACGTGGGACCTCTCGAAACACCTCGTCCCCCTCCGGCTCCAGACCTTTGACCTGCACTGGGGCGTGTCGAACTTCGACCGCTTCAACGAGCACAACTCGGTGGTCGTGACGCCGCGCGGGCGGCCCTTCGCGGAGGGAATGCTGCTGGACCCATGGCGCCTGGGCGGGCAGATCACGTATTTCCTGGTGACCAAGGACCCCGAATACAAGTGGGTCGAGCGCGATCCCCCAGCCGGCGCGCCGCGGCTGGCGCGGTGAGGACGACCGCGTTGTGGCGGCGGCCCTGTCCGCGAATGCGGACGTGCCGCCTCGGACTTCCTCCGCCAGTGGCCGCCGCAGGCCACCCAGCCGCGGCCACCCGGGAAAAATTCACGGGCGGCACGTCCGTTGCGCGGACAGAGCCGCCTCTACCACTTCAGCGCATCCCCTCGATCTTCAGGCACTCCTTGAACTGGTGGTAGAACTCACGCTGTCGCGTCACGCCGCGGCGCAGCACCGGCTTGAGGTTGTTCAGGTCGCCGTAGCTGAACACGAGGTCGGCCGAGAAGATGAAGGAGCTCATCTCGTCGTTGGTCATCACGCTGTGGCCGATGACGACGAGGAATTGGTTGCGCCGCTGCGCCAGCGGGAGCTGCGCGGACTCGGCCAGCACGGGATTCTGCGCGAGCGTGGAGCCGCCGAAGGTCTCGTCGATGAAGATCACGTCGTAGGGGTGCGACTTCATCTTGAGCGCGATGTCCTCAAGGAAGAGCCCGGTGTGAACCTTGTAGTCCATGCTGGTGAGGTGCCCGATGATCTGCTGCTGCGGCTCGGGCTGCTCGACGCACACGAGGGCCGTGAGGTCCCCGGGCTCGAAGATGTCGTGGCGGGCTTCGTAGCTCATGGGAAAGGATTAGGCGCGGGACGCGGCGAGCTTGTCCAGCTTCAGGCCGCTCGACTGCTCGAAGGCCTCGCCGCGGGTCTTCTTGATGAGGTCGAGCTCGCGCTGCACAAGGCCTTTCTTGGTCGAGTAGGCCATGGCCACCTCCTCGGTAACGAGGCCGGCATTGTAGGCGTTGATGATCGAGCGGTCGAAGGTCACCCAGCCGAAGGTTTCCGAGGCGGTGATGATGTCGTAGAAGTTGCGCGCCTCGTCCTCGCCCAGGGCCACGGCCTCCTTGGTGCGCAGGTTGTTGCCCATCGTCTCCAGGACGAGCTGCCGGCCGCCATCGGTGCGCGGCACGAGGCGCTGCGAAACGATCCAGCGCAGCGTGTCGGCCAGGCGCAGGCGAATCTGCTGGGATTCGGCGAGGTCGAAGAGGCCGAGGATGCGCCCGATGGACTGGCCGGCGTCGATGGTGTGCAGCGTGGAGAGCACCAGGTGGCCGGTCTCCGCGGCGGTGAGCGCGATCTCGACGGTCTGGCGGTCGCGCATCTCGCCCACGAGGATGACCTTGGGCGCCTGGCGCAAGGCGGCGCGCAGGCCGTGGGGATACTCGTCGAAGTCCGCGCCCATCTCGCGCTGGTTGATGGTCGAGTATTGGTGCGAATGGTGGTATTCGACCGGGTCCTCCAGCGTGACGATGTGGACGGCCTGGGTGCGGTTGATCTCGTTGATCACGGCCGCCAGCGTGGTGGTCTTGCCCGAGCCGGTGGCGCCGGTGACGAGCACGAGGCCGTTCTTCTCCTTGGCCATCTTGCGGAAGATATCCGGCAGGTCGAGTTCCTCGATCGTGGGGATGTTGGAGTTGAGCTTTCGCATCACCACCGCGCAGTTGCCGTTCTGGCGGAAGATATTCACGCGGAAGCGCGCTTGGTCGCTGAGTTGATAGGAGCAATCGCACGCCCCGTGGCGCAGAAAGTCCTGGATGAGCCGGCGGTTGCCCCCGATCACGGTGAGCGCGATGGCCTCGGTTTGGAAGGGCGTGAGCGCGTGAATGGGCGGGTCCACCGAGATGGGCCGCAATTGCCCGTAAGCCTCGACCTGGAGCGGCCGGCCGACGGAGAAGTTCAGGTCCGAGATGCCGTCGTAGGCCTGCAGCATCGCGGCGAGGATGGCATCGAGTTCAATCTTTCTCATGGGGTGCGAGAGGGGCTGGCCACGGAGACACGGAGATCACGGAGGAGAAAGATCAGGAGAAATCATTCTCCGTGTTTCCCGTGCCTCCGTGACAAAATCATTCCTCGAGATCGTCCGGCGGATGCTGGAGGAAGGGGCGGAAGGTCTTGCGATTGTTGGCCTTCTCGTAGGCCTCCTCGGGGGAGATGCGGGCGGCGCGCAGGTTGTCCATGATGGCGTCGTCGAGGGGCAGGTTGCCCTTCTTCTTGCCGATCTGGATCATGCCGGGAATCTGGTGGGTCTTGGCCTCGCGGATGAGATTGCCGATGGCGGTGTCCACCACCAGGATCTCCAGCGCGGCGAGGCGACCAGGCTTGTCGATGCGGCGGAAAAGGTTCTGCGCCACCACGCCCTTGAGCGACTCGGACAGCGTGGTGCGGATCTGGTTTTGCTGGCTCGTGGGAAACACGTCGATCACGCGATCGATCGTCTTCGCGGCCGACGAGGTGTGCAGCGTGCCGAAGACCAAGTGCCCCGTGGCCGCGGCGGTGAGCGCGAGCTCGATGGTCTCCAGGTCGCGCATTTCGCCGACGAGGATGATGTCCGGGTCCTCGCGCAGCGCGCCGCGCAAGGCGGACGCGAAGGAGCGCGTGTGGACGCCCACCTCACGGTGATTTACGAGGCATTGCTGGCTCTGGTGCACGAACTCGATGGGATCCTCCACCGTGATGATGTGGTCCTGCCGGTGGAGGTTGGCCCAGTCCACCATGGCGGCGAGCGTGGTGGACTTGCCCGAGCCGGTGGGGCCGGTGACAAGCACGAGCCCTTTCTTGAGCAACGGAAACCGCTTGAGCACCGGTGGCAGGCCCAAGTCATCCAGCGTGAGAACCTTGCTCGGGATGAGCCGGAACACGGCGCCGATGCCGTATTTCTGGTTGTAGAAGTTCGCGCGAAAGCGCGCGGTGCCGGGGATCTCGTAGCCGAAGTCCACGTCGCCGGTTTCCTCGAAGACTTTGATCTTCAACTCCGGGGCGATCTCATAGACCATCGCCTTGAGGTCGTCCGAGCGCAGCGGCGGGTAGTCCACGCGGACCATGTCGCCGTTGATGCGGAGAATGGGCGGGTTGCTCGTGGAGAGGTGAAGGTCAGACGCCTTCTGCTCAAGCATCAGTTTGAAGAAAGCGTCGATCCTGGCCATGCGCGGGAGGTAAGTGCAGCGGCAGTCTGCCAGCTATTTCGGTGCCATGCCAAGGGGAAGTGCGGGGCGTTTTCCGGCGCGAGGAAGGCACCGTGCAAACGCGTCCACGGACCAAGGCTGGCCGGTGGCGCCGGCTGGTGGAAGCGGCTCTGTCCGCGCAGCGGACGTGCGTCCCCGACAACGAGCAGCCAGCCGAACTTGCCGCGACCACTTTCCCTCGGTGCCTACGGCGTCGGCGCGGGATTAGCGGCGGGCGGCTCGGGCGCGGGCGGCAGCGGGGCCGTGGAGCCAGGCGCCAGCGGCGAGGTCGGCGCGTCGAAGGGATTCGAGGAGTCGAAGCCGCCGGCCGCGGGGCCAGCCTCGCCGGGTCCATCCGGGCCACCGACGCCCGGCGGCAAAGCCGGCTCGGCGGGCAGTGGCGCGTCCACCGCGCCCCCGCTGGGCGGGAGCGAGGGAATGGGCTGGCCGCCCGGCGTGGTGCGGCCCTGGATCTCGGCCACCCGGCGCGCGTCGGGCTTGCCGGGCACGAGCATGGGGTTTTCGAAGAACTTTTCCCCGAGCTTGACGCGCAACGCGGCGAGGCGCTTGCCGGCGACTTCGGCGTCCTTGGTGCCGACGTTCGAGCGGACCACCTCGTTGTAGAGCATCACGGCGGACACGTAGGCGCCCTGCTTGTCGTAATACTGTGCCGTCTTGAGCGAGGAGCGACCCTGCACTTGGCCGAGCGAGGCGAGATACTGGCGCGCCTGCGCGGCCTTCTCGTGCTTGGGATACGTCTGGATGAAGTCCTCGAAGTATTCCTTGGCGTATTTGGCGGCGTTGCGGTCGTAGGAGCCGCCGCGCATGACCTTCATGTAAACGTAACCGATCTGGAACATCGCGTCGTCGGTCCAGTCGGAAAGCGGATACTTGTCGATGACGGCCTGGTAGGCGTTGATGGCAGCCTGGGAATCACCGGACTTTTCCTTGGCGAGGCCGAGCCGGAACTGCGCCTCGGGAGCGAAGCGGGAATACGGCGCGTTCTTGACGATGGCCGAGTAGATGTCCGCGGCGCGGGTCATCGAGGGCAGCGTGGGCACGCCCAAAATCCGTTGGCGGCGCCCCTCCAAGTAAGAGGCGCCCACGCGCATCTGGCCCTCGATGGAGTTGCTGAAGTCGTTGGAGCGCGGGTAGTCCTTGTTGAGCTTGACGTAAGCCTTGTAGGCGCCCTCCATGTCGCCGGTTTTCTCCAGCAGGAGCGCGGCCTTGTAGAGCGAGTTGGCGGCGTAGGTGGACTTCGGGAAGCGACGCGCGACCTTCCGGTAAGCCTGGATGGCGGCCCCGGTGTTGCCCGCCGCCTCGAAGCGCTGGGCAATCTCGAACTGGCCTTGGGCGCTCTTGGCGTCCGGCGCGACCTCAACTCCCGAAGGAACGTAGGAAGGGGCTTCGCCCGGCCGAATGACCACCGGCGCGGGGGTCTCGTGCGGCGCGGAGGCCACCCCGGCGAGGACGGCGAGCGCAAGCAGGGACGGACGAAAGCGCAGGCGCGGCGACAACATGCTCATGGAACGGGAAAACGACTGCAGACGTGCGGGAGGAAACGACGGCGGGCGCGCAAGGTGCGCGGAATCCAGGCTCGGGCAACCCGCCGCGGCGGGGGAATGCGTCAGGCAACCCGCGGCGATGTCGGGGCAGAGAATAAGGTTTTTCCCCCGCCCTGCCAAGCGCCAAGTGTCGTGGGTGACTCCGTAAGGGCACCCTTACGGCACCGGGAACTGCCGCGTCAGCGCGCGCACGCCCTGACGCACCTTGGCGAGGGCGGCCTCGTCGCCCTGGCTGCTCAGGCCGGCGTGCATGAGGTCGGCGATCTCCATCATGTCTTCCTCGCGCATGCCTCGAGTGGTCACGGCCGGCGTGCCCACGCGGATGCCGCCGCCCTTCATGATGGGCGTGGTGTCGAAGGGGATCGAGTTCTTGTTCACCGTGATGCCAGCGCGGTCGAGCGTCTCCTGGGCCCACTTGCCGTCGAGACCCTGCGGACGGAGGTCCACGAGCAGGAGATGGTTGTCGGTGCCGCCCGAGACGATGCGCCAGCCGTGCTTGGAAAGGGAGGCGGACATGGCCTTGGCGTTGCGCACCACCTGCGCGGCGTAATCGCGGAACGCCGGCTGGAGCGCCTCGCGCAGGCACACCGCCTTGGCGGCGATGACGTGCATGAGCGGCCCGCCCTGCACGCCGGGGAACACCTGCGCGTCGATCGCCTTGGCGTGCGCCGCCTTGCAGAAGATGAGGCCGCCGCGCGGGCCGCGCAGGCTCTTGTGCGTGGTGGTCGTGGTAAAGTCGGCCAAGCCAACCGGCGAGGGGTGCTGCCCGCCCGCCACGAGGCCGGCGATGTGCGCCATGTCCGCGAAGAGGAGCGCGCCGCACGCGTCGGCGATGGCGCGCATGCGCGCGAAGTCGATGGTGCGGGAGTAGGCGGACGCGCCCACGGTGATCATGCGGGGCTTGGTCTCCTGCGCTTGCTTCTCGAGCGCGTCGTAGTCGATGACCTCGGTGTCCTGGCGCACGCCGTAGTGCGTGACCTCGTAGAACTTGCCCGAGAAGTTCGCCCGGTGCCCGTGGGTGAGGTGGCCGCCGTGCGAGAGGTCCATCGTGAGGATGCGGTCGCCGGGCTTCAGCACGGAGAAATACACGGCCATGTTGGCCTGCGCGCCGGAGTGGGGCTGCACGTTGACGTGCTCCGCGCCGGGGAAGAGCTCGCGGGCGCGGTCGAGGGCGAGCTGCTCCACCACGTCCACGTGCTCGCATCCGCCATACCAGCGGCGGCCGGGGTAGCCCTCGGCGTATTTGTTCGTGAGCACGCTGCCCTGCGCCTCGCGCACGGCCGGCGAGGTGAAATTCTCCGAGGCGATCAACTCCAGGTTCTCGTCCTGGCGGCGCGCTTCCTCCTCGATGGCGCGGAAGATGTCGGGATCGACGTCGGCGAGGGCGGGGGCGTAGGATTGCTGGGTCATGGCAAGCAGATAAGAGCGGAAGGCCGCGCCGATGCGCGGGGCGGGCGCGCGCCCCTCGGCGAAGGCGAGCAGGCCGGGCAGCGCCTTCTGCACCGCGTCGCGCGTCTCGGCATAGACGGCGCGGGAGAGGCCGATGGGATCGGGCACGTCGAGGTCGTGCTCGTCGGCGGAGGGGTCGAACTCGCGCAGGAGGAAGACCTTCGGCGTGGAATCGGGGAAGAGGTAGGCCAGCGCCTCGGCGTGCGAGGAGGTCATGGCCACGATGACGTCGGCCTCGCGCACGAGCGAGGGCGTGACCGGCTGGGAGCGGTGCGCCATGGCGTCGATGCCGTGCTCGCGCAGCACGTCCAGCGCATGGGCGGAGGCGCGCTGGCCGGGCGCGGCCGACACGCCGGCCGAAAGGGCGGCGAATTCTGGGCGACCGCGCGTGAGGTGGCGCCACATGGCCTCCGCCATCGGGCTGCGGCAGATGTTGCCGGTGCAGACGAAGAGGAGCTTTTTCACGGGAACCGCATTCGGAAGGAAGGGCGCGCAGGCGGGCGATGAGGCTACCGGCGCGGCCCGGAAGGTCAATGCGACGGGCCGTCATTCGTGCTTCCGTCCGCCCATGAAGCTCCTCCCCCCGCTCCTCCTGCTGGCCGCGTTTGCCGGCTCCGCCCGCGCTGACCGGCTGCTCGAGTCCTATACCGCGCGGCTTTCCTCGCAGGACCACTTCTCTTCCTCCGGCGCGCGACTCTCCTCCGCCGCGGCCATCATCCGGCAGGACCGCGCCAATTTTCACAAGTTCGGCCGGCAGGACCCTGAGGACGAGGGCGACCAATACTTCGCCGCCGCGCGCAACCGCGAGGTGCTCGAGGTGATGCTCGAGCGCGGCTCCTCCACCCGCGGCGCGCTCAACTCCATCGTCAACGGCACGCCGCTCGTGCAGGTGTCCATCTTCCGCGACGAGCGAAGCGGGCGCGATTACGTGACCGTGACGGTCAAATAGGACATATGCGACCCATACGACATATACGACTTATGGGTCCCATTCGAGCGGCTTTCATTGCGCTCGGCGCCCTCGCCTTCGCGTGCCGGGCCTTGGCCGCGCCGCCGGTGACCATCGTGATCGACCCTGGCCATGGCGGCAGGGCCGACTCCGGCTCGATGGTCGCGCGCACGCTCTCCGCCTCCAACAATGCCACTTCGCCCAGCGGCCTGCGCGAGAAGGACCTCACGCTGGAGCTCTCACGCCTCGTGGCGGCGCGCGTCGAGCAAATCGCCCGCGAGCGCGGCACCCCCGTCCGCGCCGTGCTGACGCGCGCGGACGACACCAACCCGGACTTCGCCCGCCGCGCCCAAACGTGCGCCGATGCCGCCCCGGCGTGCATCGTGAGCCTCCATTTCAACGCCACCGGCGGCTCGGCCAAGGCCCTCGGCTCGCTGGCGATGACGGCGGCCGCCGCGCGCAACCCGAACTTCGAAGCCGACCGCGCCTTCGCCACGGGCCTGACCGCGGCGTGCTCGGCGGCGGTGCGGCAGTTCCTGCCCGATTCCCGGCCGCGTGCCCCGATCACTGACGGCCATCTCCACGGCGGCCAGGGGTCCAATTTCTTCTTTCAACTCGCGCGCCACCCAGCCCTGGCCCGCACGCCAAAGTGTTTCCTGGAGGTGGAATTCATTGACCACCCGGCGGTTCAGCGCGGATTGCTCGACCGCCACGACGACACTTTCCCGATTCTGGCCAGCGCCCTCGCGAAGCACCTCGTGGAGTTTGCCCTGTCGCGCTGAGCCACCGGCACGCGCGGACTAAGCACTTGTTCCGATAAGAGGGAAGGAATGTTCCCCGATCCTGCTTGCCTGCCGCCACCCCATCCAGATTGCCGCTTCATTGTCGGCATCCCGGCTCGCGACGAGGCCGAGAGGATCGGAGCCTGCCTCGACTCCTTCGCGGCCCAGCGCCGCCGCGGTGGGCGCGAGTTCCCCCGCGCGGCCTTTGAGGTCATCGTCCTCGCCAACAACTGTGCCGACGCAACGGCCGACGCCGCCCGCGGCGCCGCGGCCCGGCATCCGGGGCTCCGAGTCCATGTCGTCGAGGCCCAGCTTCCGGCTGCAGCAGCTCACGTCGGCACGGCGAGGCGCTGGCTCATGGACGTCGCCTGCCGGCGCCTCGCGCATGAGCTGGGGCGTCCTGGAGGGATCGTCGCCACGACGGACGCCGACGCCCGAGTGTCACCCACCTGGCTGGATGCCACCGAGCGCGAGGTTGCGCGCGGCGCCGAGGCCGTGGGCGGCTACATCCGGGCATGCCCGCGCGAGCTGGCCGCGCTGCCGGCGGAACTGCGGCGCTTCGGGCAGCAGGTCACGGAATACAATTTTCTCGCCGCCCGGCTGGAGGCGCGCCTCGATCCCGACCCGCATGATCCGTGGCCGCGCCACTTTCACCACAATGGGGCCAGCCTCGCGGCCACGGCCCGGACCTGCGCGCGCGTCGGCGGGATGCCGGCGCTCCCAGCGCTGGAAGACATGGCCTTCCATGCGGCGCTCGCGCGCCACGACGTGGCCTTTCGACACTCGCCCGCGGTGCGCGTGATCGCCTCGGCTCGCACCACGGGCCGCACGCCACGGGGGATGGCGGTGACGATCGCCGAATGGATCTCCGCCCTGCGCTCGGGCCGGCCGCCCTGCCTCGTGGAGTCAGCCGCCGCGCTGGAGCGGCGATTCCTCCGTCGCCGTCTCCTGCGCGCGCAATGGCGGGAGGCAGGGGCGCCGGGAAACTTTGGCGAGTTGTGGGAGAAATGCGCCGCAAGCGTGGCGTCCGGCGGAACGATGGACGTGAGCGAGGCGGTGCTCGCGCTGCGGGCGCGGCTGGGCCTGGCCAAGGTCTTGCCCGCCGTCTTCGGCCGTTCAAGCCGCGACCGCGCCGCGGCGCCGAAAGACGTCCAGCCGGTATTCAGCACGGCGGACGCCGCATAGATGGTCCAGCTCGACGACCCGCGACGCGAAGGCTTCGTGGACCGCATCGCCGCTCATGCGGTGGTCCTCCGAGGTGCCCAGCCAGTGGACGAGCACGAGGTCCCCGCCCACGGCAAGGGCCGAGATGACCAGCGCGCGCAGCCGGCGGAGCTGCGGCGGCGTGAGGTAGTAACCCATCTCCGACATCACCACGAGATCCCATGCGCCCTGGCCGGCCGGGAAGTCGTCTGGAAGGCAGCAGCGGTCGAACTTCACGCCCTCCAATCCCTCGCAGCGCCGCTGTGCCTCGATCAAAGCCGTGGGCGAGCAGTCCAGCGCGTCCACCCGGCCGCAGCAGCGAGCCAAGCGCGCGGTGAACACGCCGACCGAACAGCCCAGCTCCAGGGCGCGCGCGTAGCGCGGGGCCGGCAGCGCGCCCAGCGTGGCGTCGTATTTCTCGTGCTCGTAAGGGCTGCCGGCGTAGTTCCAGGGGTCGGACTCGGCCGCGTATTTTTCCTCGAAGTGCGCCGCCTTCAGCGGTGCTTGGCGCGAGGGGAGCACGGCCATGCATCCGAATCGCCTCGCGCGCCGCCGGTGGCGGCTTCGATGACGATTCAGGCTCAGTTTTCCTCGAGGAAAACTTCCCACGGCGCCGCGAAGCGCCCGAGCATGGACTGCGAGAGACGGAAGCCGTCCGGCACGTCGGTGATGACATTGGAAACCTGCGAGCGGTGCGAGAGGATCGCCTCCCGCTTGAAGGTGACGACCGGCCGGATGTCGAGCCGCCACGCGCGCATCTCGCCGTGGCGCGGCCAGTCGCCGGGCTGGCCGTTCTCCCACAGCCACACCGGGTATTCCAGCATCCGCACGCGGCCCACGCCCTCGGCCGCGATGCAGTGGGCCACGAGGCCGGTGGTGCGGCGATGGTCGCCGTGCGGCTCGCGGCGCCACGTTGTCAGCACCGTTTGCGGCGACCATCTCCGTAGCGCGCGGCCCATGCGGCCAAGCGCTTCCAGGTAGCGCGGGTCGCTTTCTTCGTCGGGCATGTTCGCGTCCTGCAGGCGGAGGAACTCGACCTTGTTCGCGGCGTCCGGCAGCCCGAGCGAGGTGAGCGCGGCAACGGTCTCCTTCTCGCGCATGTCGCGGCGCTGCTCGGGCGGGAAGAGTTTCGAATTGGGGTGCGAGGCGGTCCCGTCCGTGGCGATGATCACGCGCACGTTTTCCGGGTCGCGCCGGGCCATCAGCGCGATCAGGCCGCCGCAGCCGAGCGTCTCGTCGTCGGGATGCGGCGCGACGACCACGAAGCGGCCGAACTCCGGCCCAACCGCCGCGATGGGGCGCAGCGGGGCGCCCGCCAGCTCCTCGCCGACGTAGCGGTCCGCCTCGAAGGCGGACTCGGAGGTGGGGGGGTTGGCTGGTTTTGGCGGCTGCGAGTCCATGCGCGGGATCACTCCGTCTCCTCTCCGCCGGGCCAAAGCCCATGCGCCGGGACGAGCGGATGCGTGGCGAGCGCCCATTCGCCGGCGCGGCGGACCATCAGGTCAGGCACGGGCTGGCGCAGATACATGCGCAGGTCGCGCACCATCCGGCCAAAGGGCAGCGGCTCCATCAGCCCGCGCGCGCCGACGCAGCGCTCGGCCGCCGTGAGCACGCGCAGGCAAAGCTCCTCCACCGTCATCCGCAGGAGCGCGGTGTGGGCGATGGCGCGCCGCCCCGCCTCGGCGGAGTCGCGCGCGGCTTCCCACGCCGCCGCCGCCGAGCCGAGCCAAAGCGAGGTCGTCTCTATCGCCCCGGCCATCTCGGCGATGCGCGTGAGTTGGAAATGATCCTCGGTCCGCTTGCTCCGCGCGAGGAAGGCGCGCGTGTCGTCGAAGAGCGCCTCCGCGCCGCCCGCGTGGACCGCGACGAAGCGCATCGCGCCGGCCGAGAACCATGGCTCCCGCTCGTAGTCGTCCGGGCCGCCGACGAGCCACTCCGGCCCCAGCTCGACGCCGGTGAAGTCGATCCGGTAGCTGGCCGTGCCGCGCATTCCCATCGGCCGCCACCAGTCGGCGTCATGGAGCGTGCGCACTTCGTCCATGGGCACCACGCACATCTGCACGCGGCCATCGGGCAGCCGGCCGTTGACGAAGGGCCGCTGGACGTGGCCGGCCCCGGAGCAAAAGGTCTTCGCGCCCTCCAGGCGCACGCCGCCGCCCGGCCGCGGGATCACGCGCAGGGCCCCGGCGGGATTCTCGGCGTTCCACACGCCGGAGAGGTGGCGGTGCTCGCGGACATCCTCGGCCAGGCGCGCGAGGAGCGCGGGCTTGCCGAAGGCGCGGAGCAGCTGCCACGCGTTGACGTGTCCCTCGTAGATCCGGCCAGTGCAAAGGTCGCCGCGACCGACGTGCCGCAGCACGCGCAGCAGCGTGGGCATGGTGCCCGGCGCGGTGCCCAGGCCCGCCCCGCCGTGCTCGGCGGCCAGCGTGGCCGCGAGCTTGCCGGCCTCGGCCAGCTCGTCAAACTTGGCGTCGGGAAACTGCCAGTCGTCCGCGTCGCCCGCCCAGGCGGTCTCCTCCGAGGCCTCCGCGCGCCAGCGGTCCGCCAAGGCGGCGGCGCGGCGGCGCAAGCTGTCGGCGTCAGGCGCGCGAGGGACGCGGCCAATCCACGTGGCCACGCGCGTCGCGGGGGGAAGCAAGGAAATCGGCGGCATGGTCTGCCGGGAAATCGCGCGCCCCCTGGCGGCCGGCCGGATGCGGCCGCATCATTCGCCCGATGACCACGCCCTCGCTCGGCTTGATCGCCGGAAACAACCGCTACCCGTTCCTCGCCGCGCGCGCCGCCTTCGAGGGCGAGACCGACCCCGCGCTGGCCGGCGAGGTGGAGGCGATCGAGTGGCTGCGCGTCGGCCAGCTCGGCCGGCTCATCAAGACGTTCCAGCGCTGGGGGATCGACCGAGCGATGATGTGCGGGCAGATCGCGCCGAAGAACCTCTTCGACCTGCGCCCCGACTTCCGCGCGCTGCTCATGCTCGCCAAGCTGCGCGAGCGCAACGCCGAGTCGATCTTCGGCGCCATCGCCGCCGAGCTGGCCGCCGCGGGCGTGACGCTGCTTCCGGCCACGACCTACCTCGAGGACCACCTCGCCGCCGCCGGCGTCCTGGCCGGCCCACGGCTGGGACGGGGCGCGATCCGCGACGTCGAGTTCGGCATGCGCATCGCCAAGGCCGTGAGCGCGCTGGACATCGGCCAGTGCGTAGTGGTGAAGAAGGGCACCGTGCTCGCCGCGGAGGCCTTCGAGGGGACCGACGAGTGCATCCGCCGCGGCGGCGCGCTCGGGCGCGGCGCGGCGGTGCTGTGCAAGGTGTCGAAGCCCAAGCAGGACCTCCGCTTCGACGTGCCCGTGGTCGGCCGCCGCACCGTGGAGACGGCCGCTGCGGCCGGCGTGGCCGTGATCGCCGTGGAGGCCGGCCGCACGCTGCTCTTGGAGAAGCCGGAGCTGTTCGCGGCTTGCGAAGCGTCGGGCGTGACGCTGGTCGGAGCAGGCGCCAAGGGAGAAGCGGGCGAGGCCTGAACTCGCCCTCGGCTTCCGGCAAGCTTTCTGGGTGCAACGTTCCACCTTGGAAGGGCGACCGCAAACCTCCCAGGTGGAATCGCAAGCTTTGGAAGTGGAACCGCAAACCTGAAAGGTTTGCGACCGACTCCAAAAGCTTGCGCTTCCCCCAAAAAGGTTTGCGCTTCCGCTTTGAAAGTGGAAGCGCAAGCTTAGAAAGTTTGCCGTTGCCCAAAAAGAGTTTGCGGTTGCCCTTCCAAAGGGGAAATGCCGACCTCTGGAGTTAGGTAATTTACCTTTAGCGCCGGTGTTTCCGGTTCCAAAGGGCAGCCGCAAGGAATTGGAATGAAAAAATATTCCTCCTGGGCAGGCGCGCGCACCCTGAAAGCGGAATCGTCCACCTCTGAAAGGGCACATTTTCCCCCGAGAGTGCCTGCTCCCGCCCCACCTGCGAGCGGGTTCGTCTCCAGGGTGAAAGCTGGACCTCCGGCAAAGGTCCGCGCCCGCGTGCCGCCGAGGCGGCCCCCACGCCTGCGGCGTTGGGCTCCGCCAGCGAGCCAAACGCGGACTTCTGCCGGAGGTTTTTTCTCCCCCCGGCGTGCAGGCGCGGAGGGCAGCGGCATCGGTGATCGCACCATCACCGGGACGCCACGATGACGAGGCGCCGTGAGGAGAAAGAAATGCGCTCGGCCCTCCACCGTTTTAATCCGGTTTATCCTGAATTGCCTTTCGGCCATCCACGCTACGCTTCGGCTTTGTCAGCTCTCTTCATTGCCTTGATGCCTCCCCCACCCGCCCCGCTCCGCCTCGGCGTCGTCGGCGTCGGTCACATCGGCCGGGCGCACGCGCGCATCCTCGGCGAGTTGGCCGCGGCCGAGCCGCGGTTGCTGAGCTTCACGGCGGTGCACGACGCCAATGCCGCCGCGGCCGAGACTGCCGCCAAGGCCGGCGGGGCGCGCGCCGCCCAGAGCATCGAGAAGTTCATCGGTCTCGTGGACGCGGCCACCGTCGCGACCCCCACGAGCTCGCATCACGCCATCGCCACGGCGCTGCTGAAGGCCGGCAAGCACGTCCTCATCGAGAAGCCCATCGCGGAGACGCCGGAGCAGGCGCGCGAGCTTTGCGATCTGGCCCGCGCGCAGGGCCTCGTGCTGCAGGTGGGACACGTCGAGCGATTCAATCCCGTGCTCGACGCGCTGGAGCGGCACCTCCATGCGCCGCGCTTCATTGAGGCGCACCGCCTCTCGCCTTACCCGCAGCGCTCCACCGACATCGGCGTGGTGCTCGACCTGATGATCCACGACCTGGAGGTGATTCTCCACCTCGTGCGCTCGCCGGTGCAGTCCTTCGACGCGGTGGGCATCCCCGTGCTCTCGCGCGGCGAGGACCTCGCCAACGTGCGCCTGCGCTTCGCCAACGGCTGCGTGGCGAACATCACCGCCTCGCGCGTTTCGGCCGAGCGGCTGCGCAAGATCCGCGTCTTTCAGTCCACCGGCTACCTCTCGCTCGACTACCAGCGGCAGGCCGGCTTCCTCTACCGGCTCGCGGACGACAGCGCCGCGGAATCGTCGTTGTGGCAAAAGATCGCCGGCCTGGCCGCGGGCGACCGCGCGGTGGTGAGTCAGTTTGCGGGGCGCAAGATCATCCGCGAGCCGGTGGCCGTGGAGGCGGGCGAGCCGCTGCGGCGCGAGCTGCGCTCCTTCGCCGAGAGCGCGCGCGCCGGCGCCGTGCCGCGCGTCACCGGCGACCAGGCCGCCACGGCGCTCTCGCTCGCCGTGGACATCACCCGGCGGATCGCGGAATCGCCCTCGTGACGGAGCTGCTGCCCTCGCTTGCGACGCTTGCCACCGCCGCGCTGGGCGTGTGGTTCATCTCGTTCATGAAGGGCGCGTTTGGCGGCGGCTTCGCGGTGGTGGGAATCCCGCTGCTCTCGCTCGTGATGACGCCGCTGGAGGCCGGCGCGCTGCTCGCGCCGCTCTTCCTCGTGATGGACTTCTTCGCGCTGCGCTACTGGAAGCCGCACACGTGGTCACGGCCCGACCTGCGCGTGCTGGTGCCGGCCTGCGTGGTGGGCATCGGAGCCGGCTACTTCCTGCTGCGCGGGCTGGACCGGCGCGCGATGTCGGTGGCGATGGCGCTCGTGTCGCTGGGCTTCGTGGTGATGTGGCTGATCGGCGGCGCGCAGGTCCAGACGCGGCCGCGCCACGTTTGGAAAGGCGTGCTCGCGGGGACGGCCTCGGGCGTGACCTCGATGGTGGCGCACTCCGGCGGCCCACCGCTGGCGATGTATCTGCTGCCGCTCGGCCTGCCCAAGGCCGTGTATGCGGGCACGAGCTCGATGTTCTTCACCGTGGGCAACGTCATCAAGGTGGGTCCGTGGCTCTTCCTCGCCACGCCGGACGCGCGGCTGTGGACGCTCACCGGCCTGTGCCTGCCATTCATTCCCTTCGGCGTGTGGGCCGGCTGGCGCCTCCACGAGCGGCTCGACCAGCGGCAGATGACCCGCGCGTGCTACGGGCTGCTCGTCGTGACGTCGATCAAGCTCCTGTGGGATGGCTTGCGCGGATGAGAAGCAAGGACGCGGGCCGGCCGGTCGCAGAGGCGGCTCTGTCCGCGCAGCGGATGGGCCGCCTGTGGCCTTTTCCGGGGTGGCCGCTGCCGAATGGCCCGCCCGGCGTCCACCCGGGAAGACACTAGAGGCGGCACGTCCGCATTCGCGCGGCCAGAGCCGCCTCTGCAACCGGCGGCTGGCCGATTTTGCCGCTCATGCCGCGTCTTGGTCTGGATTGCTACCGGCGGGTCTTCACTCCTCCGCCCAGGGCGACGGCGCGGGCGGAGGCTTGCGCGGCCTCGGCAGGGCGGCCGGCGGCGGTCCACGCGGCGGCGAGATGCTCCCACGCGGCGCGATTGGCGGGCAGCAGTTCGGTGGCGCGGCGGAAGGACTTGAGCGCGTCGGGATTCCGGCCGAGGCGCTGGTAAGCCGTGCCGAGGTGATCCCACGCCGGCCCGTAGCCCGGCTGGAGCGACACCGCGCGGCGCAGGCGATCGGCCGCGGCGTCCGGGCGGCCGGCGGCGAGGTAGGACCAGCCGAGCTGGGATTGGACGAGGAAGTCCTGCGGGGCGAGGGCGGCCGCGCGCTCGAGGGGGCCGACGGCCTCGCGATCACGCTTGAGATTGATGAACGCGTAGCCGAGCGAGGCATGGAGCCCCGCGTTGTCGGGCAGCAGCTCGGCCGCGCGCGAGATGGCGCGGAGCGCGGCGTCGTTGTGCTTGAGCCGGCCCTCGCGCGGCGCGAGCACCAGCCACGCCGGCGCCGCGGAGGGGGTCGTCGCGGCGGCCCGGCGGGCGAAGCCGGCGGCCTCCTCGTGCCGGCCGAGGCGCGCGGAGCATTCCGAGAGCGCCAGCCAGCCGAGCAGCAGGCGCGGGTCCAGCTCCACGGCACGGCGGAGCGACGGCATCGCGCCGGCGTAGTTGCCCCGACCGAAGGACGAGCCGGCGAGCAAGACATGGGCGACGGCGTTGCGCGGCTGGAGCGCGATGGCCCGGCGCGCCGCAGCCTCGGACGCGGGCCACTGGCG